>JAEZFJ010000477.1 GCA_023437755.1 Pseudomonadota bacterium | reverse complement strand
TGGTGCGAGTTCGCATAGATGCGGATGAACTTGCGCTCGCCGATGGTCTTGCCGGTCAGCGGATCGAACTCGACGATCTTTTCGACCTGATTGCCGAACAGGGAGACGCGCCAGGCAGCGTCTTCATAGTGGGACGGGAAGATTTCGACGGTGTCGCCGCGGACGCGGAAGGAGCCGCGGGTAAAGCTCTGCTCGTTGCGCTTGTATTGCAGGGCGACGAGCTTTTGCAGCATTTCGCGCTGGTCGATGGTGGCGCCCTGGTGGACGTCGACGATCATGGCGGAATAGCCCTCCACCGAGCCGATGCCGTAGATGCACGAGACCGAGGCGACGATGATGACGTCGTCGCGCTCCATCAGCGCCCGCGTCGCCGAGTGGCGCATGCGGTCGATCTGCTCGTTGATGGTGGATTCCTTCTCGATATAGGTGTCGGTGCGCGGAACGTAGGCCTCGGGCTGGTAGTAGTCGTAGTAGGAAACGAAGTACTCGACGGCGTTCTCGGGGAAGAAGTTCTTGAACTCGCCATAGAGCTGGGCGGCCAGCGTCTTGTTGGGCGCCAGGATCAGCGCCGGGCGCTGGGTGCGCATGATGGTCTGGGCGACGGTGAAGGTCTTGCCCGAGCCGGTGACGCCAAGGAGGACCTGGTCGGTCTCGCCGTTCTCGACGCCCTCCACCAGTTCGGCTATGGCGGTGGGCTGATCGCCGGCGGGGGTGTAGTCGGTGACGAGCTTGAAGGGGCGGCCGCCTTCGGTCTTCTGCGGGCGGGCGGGACGGTGCGGCACCCAGGGGGAGGAGCCCTCCACTTCCTTGCGGCCGTGGAGGATGATCTGCTCGAGCGCCTTCACCGTGGCGGGGACGCCGACGGTCTGCGCATCGGCGAGGGCGGCGCCCGGGGTTTTCGCCTTGCGCTTGGCGGTGTCGACGGCCTCACGCAGCTTGCCGAGGACTTCGGGGTCCTTGGCGGCTTCGCGGGAGATGTCTCGGGCGCTGAGCGCCTTGGCCGAGGGCTTGTGATTGAAACCGGCCTGGGCGGGCTCGCTCATGCCATCGAAGCTGACGCGCTCAACCGAGTTGGCCTTGGAGCGCGGGGCCCTGGGGGCCATGCCGGTGGCGGTGTCGTAATTGGCCTTGGTGGTGCGGCGCTTTTCGAGCGGGGTCTTGGGCTCGGCAGCAGCGGCCTTCTCGGCGGCTTCGGCGCGGTCGAGGGCACGCTTGTTCCGCATGCGTTCGGCATAGAGCGGCTTGGAAGCGGCGATGTCCTCGGCCTTCTCGATCTCGGAGAAGAACTCGTCGATCGAAAACTCGGTCTTGCCCGGGCGGGAAGATTTGGAGGCCATGGAGACACCTGTCTTGGGGATGCGTCTCAGATGGGAACGGAGGCGCCGCATGTAAAGGTTGCCGGCAGCTTAACACCCTGTGAACGGAGACGGAACCGCGGGTGCTGACAAGGCGTGGCAGCAGTGTCAGCGCGGGCGGGTGGCGAACCAGATGGTGTGGCGGGCGCCCTTGCCGGAGCGGGTCGCGCGCACCGCAACCTCCTCCACCGCAAAGCCGGCCTGGCGGAGCCGCCGGGTGAACTTCTCGTCGGGATGCGAGGACCACACGGCGAGGTGGCCGCCGGGCACGAGGCGCGCCTGGGCGGTGGCAAGACCCGCGGGGCTGTAGAGCCGGTCGTTGTCGGGGCGGGAGAGGCCGCCGGGGCCGTTGTCGACATCAAGGAGGATGGCGTCCCAACGCGGACCGGCGGCAATGGCGGCAGCAACATCGCCTTCGTGCAGCCGCACGCGCGGATCATCGAGGCTGGTGCCGTGGATGGAGGCGAGCGGGCCGCGGGCCCAGGCAACGACGGCAGGGACGAGTTCGGCGACCACGAGTTCCGCATCGGGGCGGAAGCTTCCGAGCGCGGCGCGCAGGGTGAAGCCCATGCCGAGGCCGCCGACCAGGACGCGCGGCGCCGGGCGGTTGACGAGGCGGGCGGCAGACAGCGTGGCCAACTGCTCCTCGGAGCCGCTGAGGCGGCTGTTCATCAGCTCGGTGGTCCCCGACATGATGGAGTATTCGGTGCCGCGCTGCATCAGCTTCAGCACGCCGCCGCCGGGTACGGTGGTCTCGTCGAGCTTGATCCAGGGGAGCATGGCGTGGTCTCGGATGGCGGGGCAGGCGCGCAAACTAGCGGCACCAGATCGGATTGCAAGGCAGGGTGTCGAAGCGGGCTCCGCCCGTTCGTCGGCCGGGTATGCAGAAGGAGACGACGATGACGGACGTGAGTTGTGCGTGCGGGACGGTGCGGTTGGCCGTGGAGGGTGAACCGATCACGGTTTCGGAGTGCCACTGCACCAGTTGCCGGGATGCAGCCGGGCGCATGCGGGGGCTGCCGGGGGCACCGGCGGTGGTGGGGGCACAGGGCGGCACGTATTTCGTGCTCTATCGCAAGGACCGGGTGACGATCCGCAGCGGGCACGACCGGCTGCGCAACTTCCGCCTCGGGCCGGAGCGGCAGACACGGCGGGTGATCGCGACCTGCTGCAACACGCCGGTGCTGCTGGAGTTCAAGGGCGGTCACTGGGTGAGCCTCTATGGCAATCTGTGGCACGGGCAGACGTTGCCGGCGCTGCGGCTCAGGACGATGACCGGCGGTGCGCCCCCCGAGGTGGTGTTCGATGACGCCGTGCCGGCCGGAGGGTGGCCCACGGCGAAGTTCTACGGCCAGCTGCTGGCGGCGTGGGCGGCAATGGGGTTCCGCTCGCCGGAGGTGGCACTGGACACGCCAGAGGTGGAGTTGGCTGGCGTCGTCGCGGGTGGGGAGGGAGCCCCCACCTAGCCCCCGCGGGCAGGGGAGCGATGGATCGAGTTGCACGCGGGAAGTTGCGCTCCCCGCCCCTCAATGAGAGGCGGGGTGGGGGTGGCTGCGGCGGCGCCAGAGGAGGAAGGCCTCGGCGGCGAGGAAGACCACCAGAGCGATAACCACGGTCGCGATCACCTCGGGGTAGCGCCCGGCATAGCCGTCGCCAGTTGAGGTGTGGCGGATGAGGATGCCGGTGAAAGCCCAGAGCAGGACGAGGCCATAGGCATAGTCGCGGTTGCGAAGCATGACCAGGGTGCCAATCGCCGCGGCCACGACGAGGATGATCACCGTCCACCATTGCTCCGCGATGCCGGAGCCGTCCCAGCCGAGACTGACGAGCCAGACAGTGATGTTGGCAACGGTGGCGATGGTGATCCAGCCGAAATAGATGCTGAACGGCAGGCGGACCAGCCATTGCTCGCGCGTCGTCAGAGCCGCGTCGCGGAGTGTCACGGTGATGACTGCGAGGAGCACCAGGATGGTGGCGATCAGCAGCGTGGACAGCAGGATCTGGTCGTAGTGCCAGGCGAACACCCAGGCGGTGTTGGCCAGCGAGGACAGCGAAAACAGGATGCCGACCTTGCGCAGGAGCGGCCCGTGTTGCGAGCCGGCGCCGTGAAACGCTCCCCACTGGTAGAGGATGTGGATGGCCAGGAGGGTGTAGATGAGGCTCCAGATGGAGAAGGTGATCCCGGCTGGCGTGAACAGGTTCTCGTAGAGGTCGGAAATCTCGCCGGTCTGGCGGCCATTCAGCGGCAGGGCATTGGCCAGGTAATTGGTGCCAACCATGACGAGGTAGGTCACGGTGAGAAGGATCTTTACCGGCAGGTCGGCGGTTCGCATGGGCGCGGTTCTCCTGGAGCTTGAGGGTGAACTCCAGGGGACGGAGGATGGTTTCAGGGGGGATTGGCGTCGGCGTGCTTTGCGCGAGCGACGTCCGGCGGCGGAGGGGTGGGCAGGAGACTGGCAGGTTTGAGTGCGACTAGGT
>JAEZFJ010000474.1 GCA_023437755.1 Pseudomonadota bacterium | reverse complement strand
GCCGATAAACGGGCAATCTCGCACCGCTCCTCAACACTGAACTGTCGATATTTCCGTGCCATCGCAACACCCTAAGGGGGTGTTGCACTTCGTTTGAGAACTCAGGGAATGACGGCGGAGAGGGTGTGCCCGCCTACGCCGCTTCCGCCTTGGGTGGCAGGAAGGTAAGGCCGTAGCGGGCGCCGATGGCCATCACGGCGGCGGGGTCGCCGGCTTTCTCGTTGACGACGTCGATGAAGAAGTTCTCGAAGCCGCCCGGCGTCACCGTCACCAGCAGCCGGCCTTCGCTGGCGCCGATGTTCCTGAAGGTGTGCGGCACGCCGCGCGGCAGTACCACATTGGTGCCGGGACCACCGGTGAAGGTTTCGTCGCCACACCAGAACTGGAAGTGGCCCGTGAGCACGTAGAACATCTCGTCTTCGCGGTCATGGATGTGCATCGGCGGGCCGTCATTGGCCGGAACGATGCCCTCGAACACCGACATGACGCCATCGGTGGCGCGGGTCGGGATGCGGATATCGACGATGCTGATCGAGTTGACGCGCTGGGCGGAGCCGGCGGGCGACAGGGCAGCGGACTTGAAGGTCATGTGGTCACTCCTTTGATCGCGGCGGGTGCCGCGTTTCGATGGGCAAGGAGTTACGCCCGGCGCTGCGATATGATAATCCCGATGATCGAACGAGATTGTCCGGATAATCGTCACAATGCAAACGCTCGATCCGCTCGCCGGCGTGGCCGTGTTCATCGCGGTTTCAGAAACCCTCAATTTCGCCGTGGCGGCGGAGCGGCTCGGCATGTCGCGGGCGACGGTCAGCGCGCAGATCGGCGAACTCGAACGGCGGCTCGGGGTGCGGCTGTTCCAGCGTTCGACCCGGGCAGTGCGGCTGACCGAGGCGGGCGCAGCCTATCGGACGGCGCTGGGCGGGGTGGTCGGGCAGGCGACGCAGGCGGCGCAGATCGCCGAGAGCTTTCAGCACGAAGCCGTCGGGCGGATCCGGATTTCGGCGCCGGACGATATCGTGCCGCGCTACATCATTCCGGCGATGACGGAGTTTCTCGTCGATCAACCGGGGCTGACCATCGAGATCGAGATGAGCTCGCGGCGGGTGGATGTGATCGCCGAGGGTTTCGACCTCGCCATCCGCGCCTCGTTGTCGGTGGAGCCCAATCTCATCGTCCGCCGGCTGGGGACATCGCCGGTGACGCTCACGGCCTCACCCGATTACCTCGCGCGCCATGGCACACCGCAATCGCCCGAGGACATTGCCGGTCACCAGATTGTCCATCATTCGGGGCTCAGGGCCGGGGCGCTGTGGACGATGAAGCGCGGCGAGGAAGAGCGGCGCATCCCCGTCACGGCGCGGGTTCTGATCGATGCAGGTGGGGCGTTGCGCGATGCGGCCATTGCGGGGCTGGGCATCACCTACCTGCCCGAGTTCATGACCGGCGACGCGCTGCGCGCCGGCACGCTGGTGCGGGTGTTGCCCGAGTGGCGGATGCAACTGGTCGACATCAACGCGGTCTATCCGTCGAACCGCAACATCACGCCCAAGGTTCGTGGCTTCGTCTCCGTGCTGGCCAAGCGGTTCGAGGGCGCATCTGATATGGTGGGCCACTGAGCGTAGCGATGGAGTGAGACGATGAAGAGCGTGGTGTTCGATACCTATGGCAGTCCGGGCAAGGTGTTGCGGGTCGAGGACGTGCCGATGCCCGAGCCGGGCAAGGGGCAGGCGCGGGTCAGGCTGGTGCTGTCGCCCATCCATAACCACGACCTGATGATCGTCACCGGCCACTACGGCGTGAAGCCGCCGCTGCCGCATCATCTGGGCACGGAGGGGCTGGGCATAGTCGACAAGCTGGGCGAAGGCGTCACCAATGTGGCGGTCGGCGACCGGGTCACCGGCGGCGCGGGCGGGGCGTGGTCGGAATACTATCTCACCCACGCCGCGGGGCTGGTGGTGGTGCCGGCGTCGATCGACGACGCGACGGCCTGCCAGCTGACCGCCATGCCGATGAGTGCGGTGCGGCTGCTCGCCGATCTCGAGGTCAAGGCCGGCGACTGGATCGCGCAGAACGCCGCCAATGGGGCGGTCGGCAAGATGCTGGCGAAACTCGCGGCCGAAAAGGGCATCAACGTCCTCAACATCGTGCGGCGCGAGGACGCGGTGGCGGAGCTCGCGTCCGAGGGCATCGGCCATGTGGTCTCGTCCGAACATGCCGACTGGCAGGAGCGGGCGCGGGCGGTCACCGGCGGCGCGCCGGTGCTCCGCGCGGTGGACTCGATCGGCGGCAAGGCGTCGGACGAGCTGATGGACCTCGTCGCGGAGGGTGGGCGGCTGGTGTCGTTCGGCGCGCTCAGCGGGCGGCCGATCCAGGTGACGGCCGAGAACCTGCTGTTCAAGCAGACGACGATCTCGGCCTTCTGGGGCGCTAGGCCGGAGCGCAAGATGACCCCTGCCGAACTCGGCGCTGCCCGCATGGACCTCGTGCGCCGCGCCGCCGAGGGATCGCTGAAGCTGCCGGTCGCCGAGATCTTCCCGCTCGATCAGGCCGCGGAGGCCGCCGAAGCCAGCAACACCAAGGGCCGCCAGGGCAAGATCGCGTTGCG
>JAEZFJ010000356.1 GCA_023437755.1 Pseudomonadota bacterium | reverse complement strand
ACTTCGGCTCACCCTCAAACTCATGAGTCGAGATCACAGTTCCCGGTTGAGGCGGGGAGAACAGTGTGGAAAACATCGGCCATGCTGATCCTTGCCTCCCAGAGCCAGACCCGAAAAACCCTGCTGGAACAAGCCGGTCTCTCCGTCGACACCGTGCCCGCGGCCGTGGATGAGCGGGCCGTCGAACACGACACGATTGCCGCCGGCGGTGATGGACGCGACGTTGCCCGACGCCTTGCCGAGAGCAAGGCGCGGGAGGTGTCGGCAAGTCATCTGGGGCGGGTAGTGCTCGGTGCCGACCAGACCCTGAGCCTCGGCACCGAACTCTTCCACAAGCCGGCAACCATGGAGCAGGCTGCCCACCAGCTCGACCGGCTGCGCGGCAAGACCCACCGCCTTCATGCCGCTGCCGCATTGGTGCGCGATGGGGTGGTCCTCTGGTCCGGGCAGCAGACGGCGGAAATGACCATGCACGAGTTCTCCTCCGAGGAGCGCGACCGGGTTCTGGCCCTGGAAGGGGAGGCGGTGCTCGGTTCGGTCGGCGCCTATCGGCTGGAAGGGCCCTCGGCTCGCCTGTTCGAAAGCGTCAACGGCGACTATTTCGCCATTCTCGGATTGCCGCTGCTTCCCGTGCTCTCCGCCCTCAGGACCCTCGCTCCGGATCTTTTGCAGTGACCATCAGGGCTTTCGTCATCGGGCATCCCATCGCGCATTCCCGCTCGCCGCTGATCCACGGCACCTGGCTGGCCGAGCACGGCATCGATGGCAGCTACGAAGCCATCGACGTTTCGCCCGAAGCGCTGCCGGAGTTCTTCGGACTATTGCGGTCCGGAGAGTTCGCCGGCGGCAACGTCACCATCCCGCACAAGGAAGCGGTGTTTGCGCTGTGCGACACGGTTGATCCGCTGGCCGAACAGATCGGCGCAGTCAACACGCTGGTCGCCCGCGATGGGCGGGTGCATGGCACCAATACCGACTATCTCGGCTTCCTGGGTAACCTCGACGCCGGCGCGCCGGGATGGTCCAACGGGCTGGATCGGGCACTGGTGCTGGGGGCCGGTGGCGCAGCGCGGGCGGTGATCGTGGCGCTGCAGAGCCGGGGCATCCCGATCGTGCTGCTCAACCGCACGCGCGCCACGGCCGACCGCCTGGCAGCCGAGTTCGAAGACATAACCGTCGGCACCCTGGACGCGCTGGCCGATGCCGCGCCGCATGCGGGCCTGTTGGTCAACACCACCTCTGTGGGCATGCACGGGACGCGGTTCGAGGGGTTGGATGCCGCAGCGCTCCGGCCCGACGCGCTGGTCACCGACATCGTCTATTCACCCCTCGTGACACCGCTTCTCGCCGACGCTCGCGCACGTGGTCTCCGGACCGTAGACGGCCTCGGCATGCTCCTCCATCAGGCGGTGCCGGGCTTCGAGGCCTGGTTCGGGGTACGGCCTGACGTAACGCCGGCGTTGCGGGCCCGCATCGAATCGACACGGGAGGGGTGATGTTACGGCTCGGCCTGACTGGCTCCATCGCGACCGGCAAGTCCACGGTCCTCGAGGCGTTCAAGGATCTCGGTGTGCCGGTTTATTCCGCCGATGCCGCGGTGGCGGAGCTCTATAGCGGCGAAGCCGTGCCGGCGGTGGAGGCATTGTTCCCGGGGGTGACCGTGGACGGTGTCATCGATCGGCAGAAGCTGGCCGAAAGGTTGCGGGCCGATCCCTCCGGATTTCCCAAACTCGAGGCCGTGGTGCACCCGCTGGTGCGCGGACGCATCGGGGATTTCCTCGCCAGTGCCGAGGAGGCCGGCTATGCCCTGGCGGTGGTGGAAGTGCCGCTGCTTTATGAAAGCGGCTTCGACTATGGGTTCGATGCGGTGGCGGTGACCCATGTGGACGACGCCGAGCAGCGCCGCCGGGCCCTGGCGCGGCCGGGAATGACCGGGGATAAGCTCGACACCATGCTTGCCCGGCAGATGCCCCAGGCCGAAAAGAAGGGGCGCGCCGACTACCTCATAGACACCGGCACGTCGATCGCCGAGACTCGTGCCGCTGTGGCAGCGCTGGTCGATTCGATCCGCACCGGCAAGGACTGAGATGAACCGCGAGATCGTGCTTGATACCGAAACCACCGGCCTTGCCCCTGAGGGCGGGGATCGCCTGGTGGAGATCGGCTGCGTCGAGCTGATCAACCACATTCCGACCGGCCGGCACTACCACGTCTACATCAACCCGCGTCGCTCCATGCCCGAGGAAGCCTTCCGCGTGCATGGACTGAGCGACGAATTCCTGGCCGACAAGCCGGTGTTCGAGGCCGTGGCCGGCGAGTTCCTCGACTTCATCGGCGACGCGCAGCTGATCATCCACAATGCCAGCTTCGATATCGGCTTTCTCAACTACGAGCTGAAGCAATCCGGTCGGGGGCCGTTGCGCAACCCGGTGATCGACACGGTCATGCTGGCGCGCGACAAGCACCCTGGCGCCCGGGTCAGCCTCGATGCGCTGTGCAAGCACTACGGCATCGACAATTCACGTCGCACACTCCACGGGGCGCTGCTCGACAGCGAGATCCTCGCCGAGGTCTATCTCGAGCTGATCGGCGGCAAGCAGGTGTCGCTGGCGCTGACCGCCGAGATCGAGGTCTCTGCCGCAGCGGCCATGGCGACCCGTGTGCCGGCCCGGCCGCGTCCGGTGCCCCTGCCGCCGCGCGTCAGCGAAGCCGAACTGGCCGCGCACATGGTGATGGTGGAATCGCTCGGGGCCGACTCGATCTGGTCCCGCTATGCCGAACCGGCCGAAGCGGTGGTTGCCGCCGAGTAGGTGAGGTAGCCCATCCGGCTGCCGATAGACCTTATCCGGACGTCTCCAAGAGAAGCCTGAAAAAGAAAACGCCGCCCGGAGGCGGCGTTCTTGTTTCAGTTCACCGTCGTCTCGCCGCCATCGGCTGGGGCAGGTGCGGCGGCGCCAGCCTGCTGCTGGGCTGCAAGCTTCTGCAGGTTCTGGCGATAGATGGCCGTGAAGTCCACCGGTTCCATCATCAGCGGCGGGAAGCCGCCCTGCTGGGTGACATTGGCCAGTACCTGACGGGCGAACGGGAAGATCAGCCGCGGGCACTCGATCATCAGGATGGCGCTGAGCTGGTTGTCCGGAATGTTGCGAATGCGGAACACGCCGCCATAGACCAACTCGACATTGAACAGCATCGCTTCGTCGCGATTGGCCTTGGCGTTGAGCGTCAGTTCGACGGCGTAGGTGTCGTCGGTCTGCTTCTTCACGCCGACCGAAATGTTGACGTTGAAGGCAGGATTGGCACCGCTGCCGAGCATGGAGCCGGGTGCACCCGGATTTTCGAAGCTGAGGTCGCGGATATACTGGCCAATGAGGTTCATCGAAGGCGGGTTGGCGGCTGCCTGCGGAGCGGCGCCGCCCTGGGTCTCGTCGGCCATGGTCTTGTCCTTTGGTGTCTCGCGTTTCGGGGGGTGGCTAGCATTTTTGCCCCGCCGTCACAAGCTTCCGGGGTGTCAGTGCGGCCGGTACTCGTCGTCGTCGAGCTCGATCGTGCCGCGACTCCCGAGCCTCGGATCGGCCGCTGTTTCCTGACGGTAGTATGTTGTCGTGGTTTCGACCACCGTCACCCGGCGTGCCATCCAGCCATAGATCGCGCCTCGCACCGGTGGCAGCAAGAGGGCAAGAGCCACCACATCGGTGAGAAGACCCGGCAGCATCAGCAGAACGGCGGCGAAACCGAGCATCATCACGTCGGCGATGTCACGGCCCGGCAGTTGCCCCTGCTGCACGGTGTTGGCGATGCGGCGCACGGCGCCAAGCCCTTCATTGCGCAACAGGATGCCGCCCAGGATCGCGGCGCCGATCACCAGCGCCAGCGTGGGCCACAGACCGATGGTCTGGCCGACCTTGATCAGCACGGCGATTTCAAGGATCGGGTACAGCACCAGCGCTATCAGAAACAAACGGGCCACGGGCGGTTCTCCCTTCGCCGGCCGCTATGTGCGGTGCGGCATGTTGCAACTTGAGCCATCGTGAACTGGTTTCAGGATGAGCTTTGTCTATATATAGGTTCAGTTCCGGCGTCCGGCGAGGCGCGATCGCGCCGAAAGGCGCTCGAAAGGTCTACTGTCCGATGGATGAATTCTTCGATCTGCCCACGCTCATCGTAATCGCCGTGGCGGTCTTCGTGCTGTTCCGGCTGCGTTCGGTGCTCGGCACGCGCACCGGCAATGAGCGTCCGCCGATGGAGCGCCGCCGCCCCGCCGAGGCCGGCGAAGAGACCGTTGTGCCGCTGCGTCCGCGACCCGCTCCTGCCCCGGAGATGGATACCGAGCGCCGTGCCCGCAAGCTCGAGTCGGAGATCGAACAGTTCTCCCGCGGCGATGCCGATCTGGCCGCCGGCCTCAGGGCGGTGGCGGAAGCCGATGGCACCTTTACCCCGAAATCCTTCCTGGACGGCGCCAAGCAGGCCTACGAGATGATCGTCACTGCCTTCGCCGAGGGCGACCGGCAGACGCTCAAGAACCTGCTGGACAAGGAGGTCTATGACGGCTTCGTGCGCGCTATCGGCGAGCGGGAGACCGCGGGACAGAAGGTGGATTTCACCTTCGTGGGCCTGCCCAAGGTCGAGATCTCCGAAGCCGAGTACGACAAGCGCAACGTCACCGTGACCGTGCGCTTCCACGCCGAAGTGGTGTCCGCCACCCGCGACAAGGACGGCACCATCGTCGAGGGCGACGCCGAGCAGATCCAGACCATCGCCGACGAGTGGAGCTTCCAGCGCAATCCCAAGTCGCGCGACCCCAACTGGAAAGTCGTGGCGACCAGCCAGCTTGACTGATCGCGGAGCGGTTGGCGCGTGCCATGTCCAAGCGTGAGCCCAAGCGCCTCCCGCACGACTTCCACCTGTGGACAGCGGTAGCGGAAACCGTCGAGCCGTTGCGGCACAAGCGATTGCGCCAGTCTCACGCGGGCACGCCGCTGCCGATGCCGCCGGAAACGGCGCCCGCGCCCGAAATCCGCCGGCCCCCGAAGCCGCGCCTGCAGCCCCGCGAACCCTTTCTCCCGCCCTACCAGGCGCCACCCCAGCACCGGGCGGCTGCCGACAAGACGGTCGATCCGGCCACCCACAAGAAGGTCCGGCGGGGTCGCATCGACATCGATGGCACCATCGACCTTCACGGCATGACCCAGGCTGAGGCGCGCGAGGCGCTGCACCGTTTCATCCTGGCGCGAGCAGCACGGGGAGACCGCACGCTGCTGGTGATCACCGGCAAGGGCGCGCGTCACGACGACGATTTCATCGCCGCCATGAACGAGCGTGGTGTGCTCAGAACCATGCTGCCGGTGTGGCTCAACGAGCCGGCGCTGGCGGGGCATGTGTCGGGCTGGAGCGCGGCGGCACCGGGCCATGGCGGGGAGGGGGCGTGGTATGTGCGCCTGAAGCGGTCATGACCCCACTCGGTCAACGCATGCGCGAACTGCGCGAGGAACGCGGCGTGTCGCTCAAGGACATGGCGGCGGCTCTGGGCGTGTCGAGCGCGTACCTATCGGCGCTGGAACACGGCAAGCGTGGCAAGCCGACGGGGTTTCTGCTCCACCGCATCATCAGTTATTTCAACGTCATCTGGGACGAGGCCGAGGAGCTCCAGCGCCTGGCGGAGCTGAGCGACCCCAGGGTGACGATCGATACTGCCGGGCTATCGCCGGAGGCGACAGAGCTTGCCAACCGGCTGGCGGCCGATATCGGCAGGCTGGAGGTCGAGGATCTGCGGGGGTTGCTGGCGGAGTTGGCGCGACGGCGGGTGGGACGGTAGAAAGCGTATTTCCCCTGCCATAGAGCTCACCCTGAGCCAGTCGAAGGGCGAGGTCGCGGCCACGGTGCTACCGACCTCATGGTTCGACAAGCTCACCAGAAGTCTACGAAACACCGCAGCCACGTACTGGACCTACAGCACGAACTTGCTGAGATCGCTGTCGCCGGCGAGCACGCCCACCTTTTCGCGCACGAAGGCGGCATCGATGGTGATGGTCTGGCCCTGCTTGTCGGGGGCTTCGAAGCTGATGTCTTCCACCAGGCGCTCCATCACGGTCTGCAGCCGCCGGGCGCCGATGTTTTCGACGCTCGAGTTCACCAGCACCGCAGCGTCGGCGATGGCTTCGATGGCGTTGGGGGTGATGTCCAGCGTCACCCCTTCGGTGCCCATCAATGCCACATACTGCTTGATCAGGCTTGCCTCAGTGTCGTTGAGGATGCCGATGAAGTCCTCACGGGTGAGGGCCTGCAGTTCGACACGAATCGGCAATCGACCCTGCAGTTCGGGCAGCAGGTCGCTGGGCTTGGACACATGGAAGGCGCCCGAGGCGATGAACAGGATGTGGTCGGTCTTCACCGGCCCGTACTTGGTCGCAACGGTGGTGCCTTCGATCAGCGGCAGGAGGTCTCGCTGGACGCCTTCGCGCGACGGGCCGCCCTGCACGCCACCTTCGCGATGAGCGACCTTGTCGATCTCGTCGATGAAGACGATGCCGTGGTTCTCCACCAGTTCGATGGCTTCGGTCTTGAGCTGGTCCTGGTCGAGCAGCTTGTCGGCTTCTTCGGCGATCAGCGGCTCATAGGCGTCCTTGACCCTGATCTTGCGCTTGACCCCGCGCCCGCCCATGGCCTGCTTGAACATGTCGGAAAGGTTGATCATGCCGATGCCGCCATTGGGCATGCCGGGGATCTCGAAGCCGCCCGTTCCGGCGCTGGGCTGCATCTCGATCTCGACTTCCTTGTCATCGAGTTCGTTCGCCCGCAGCTTCTTGCGGAAAGCGTCACGGGTTGAGGGGGTGGCGGAGGTGCCGACCAGGGCGTCAAGCACGCGCTCCTCCGCATTATGGTGGGCCTGCGCCTCCACATCCCGGCGACGGCGGTCGCGCAGCACGGTGATGCCGGCTTCCACGAGGTCACGCACGATCTGCTCGACGTCGCGGCCGACATAGCCGACCTCGGTGAACTTGGTTGCTTCCACCTTGATGAAGGGCGCCTGCGCGAGGCGCGCCAGCCGGCGCGATATCTCGGTCTTGCCGACGCCTGTTGGCCCGATCATCAGGATGTTCTTGGGGCTCACCTCGCGGCGAAGCTCGGCCGGCAGCTGCTGCCGGCGCCAGCGGTTGCGC
>JAEZFJ010000335.1 GCA_023437755.1 Pseudomonadota bacterium | reverse complement strand
GATAAGCTCTGGGTTATAGGTTGCAGGAGACATATCATTTTACAGCCGCAGCGCCATCCCTTTAGAACCCCTGGGAGGGGGACCGAATGGCTTTTGCCCGTATCAGCGATGTCGTGCTGCACTATCGGCTCACCGGGCCGGCCGACGGTCCGGTGCTGGTCTTCGTGAACTCCCTGGGAACTGATGCCCGTATCTGGGACGAGGTGATTGCCCATTTCGCCGGCCGCCATCGGTGCCTCAGCTACGACAAGCGCGGGCATGGGCTCAGCGACACGCCGGCTGGTGACTACAGCCTTTCGGATCATCTGAACGACCTCGAGGGGCTGCTGGACCATTGCGGGGCTGGGCGGGTCGTGCTTGTGGGCGTCTCCATCGGCGGCCTGATCGGGCAGGGCCTTGCGCTTCGTTCACCCGAGCGCCTTGCGGGACTGGTGTTGTGCGACACGGCGCCCCGTGTGGGGACCGACGATTTCTGGTCCGCCCGCATGGATGCGGTGAACCGCGGCGGTATCGCTGCGATCGCGGATGGCATCATGGAACGCTGGTTCAGCCCCGGCTTTCGAAGCAATCGACCTATCGAGTTGGGAGGCTGGCGCAATCTGCTGCTGCGAAGCGACCCTCAGGGTTATGTCAGCACCTGCGCCACCCTGCGCGACACCGATCTCAGTGGGGAAATCGGCGCGATCGATTGCCCGACGCTGGTGGTCGCGGGAGATGCGGATCTTGCCACACCCGTAGAGCTGGTGCGCGCCTGCGCCCGTGCCATCCCCGGCGCGCGCTTTGAGGTCATGGCCGGGGTGGGACACATTCCCAGTATCGAGCAGCCGGACGCCCTGGCTGCCCTTATCAATCACTTCATTGAGGAACTCGGCCATGGCTGAAACGCCCCTGTTTGATCGCGGCATGGCTACGCGGCGCGCTGTGCTGGGCGACCAGCACGTCGACGGTGCGACGGCTCGCAAGACCGATTTTGACGATGATTTCCAGACCTTCATTACGGAAGGTGCATGGGGATCAGTGTGGTCCCGTCCGGGTCTGTCCAGGCGCGAGCGATCCTTATTGACGCTGGTGCTGCTGGCGGCGTTGGGGCATGAGGAGGAGTTCGCCATGCACGTCCGGGCGACGGCCAACACCGGCGCGACAGCGGAGGACATCAAGGAAGCCCTGCTGCACGTGGCGGTATATGCGGGAGTGCCCTCGGCAAATTCCGCGTTTCGCACGGCAAAGCAGGAACTTGCCAAGCTCAAGGAGGCTGCGGAATGAGCGGGATCATCCTGCCGGGAGCGGACGGAGTGCTGTTTCAGCGCGACCGCGCCTGGCACCCACAGGCGGATACGCCCGGTTACAAGAGCACGACCTTCCGCGCGCCGCGGCACAGCCTTTTGGCACTCGGGCCGACACAGTCGGAGATGACAGGCCCTACCTTTGGTCATGAGAAGCTGGGGCCGCTCGACAACGACTTGATCCGGAACTTCAGCCAGGACGGCGGCGAGGCGATCGGGCAGCGGATGATCGTCTACGGTCAGGTTCTGGACGAGAATGCCCGGCCGGTGCCGAACACGCTGGTCGAATACTGGCAGGCCAATGCCGGCGGGCGCTACCGGCACAAAAAGGAAGGCTACCTGGCGGCGCTCGACCCCAATTTCGGCGGTTTCGGTCGCTCGATCACGGACGAGAACGGGTTCTACCAGTTCCGCACGATCAAGCCGGGCGCCTATCCCTGGCCGAATGGCGGCAACGACTGGCGCCCCGCACATATCCACTTCTCGGTTTTCGGGCATGCCTTTGCGCAGCGCCTGATCACCCAGATGTATTTCGAAGGCGATCCGATGATCTGGCAGTGCCCGATCGTCAGCACCGTCCCGGACAAGGCCGGCATCGCCCAACTGATCGCGCGCCTTGATCGGCATAACACCACGCCCATGGACGCGCTGGCCTATCGCTTCGACATTGTGCTGCGCGGCCGCCGCTCGACCATGTTTGAGAACAAGCGGGAGGGGAACTGATGCTGCACAAAACCCCGACTCTCAGGGAAACGCCGTCCCAGACCGCCGGCCCCTACGTCCATATCGGCATGACGCCGAACTTCTGCGGCATCACGGGCGTGTATCCCGCCGACCCGGGCGCCGCCATGATCAACGGGGATGTCGAGGGCGAGCGGATCGCCCTCGCGATCCGCCTCATCGATGGTGCCGGAGCGCCGGTCGGGGATGGCGTCGTCGAAATCTGGCAGGCCGACGCGAATGGCAGCTTCGTTGCACCCATGTCGCCGAACAGCAATTCCGTGCCGGCCTTCACCGGGTGGGGCCGACAGCCGGCCAACGAGCAGGGGGTCGCCACGTTCGAGACGGTGAAGCCGGGCCGAGTGCCGGGGCCGAGCGGCTCGCTGCAGGCGCCGCATGTGCTGCTGTGGATCGTTGCCCGCGGCATCAATATCGGGCTGCAGACCCGCCTCTACTTCGCCGACGAGGCGGAGGCCAACGCCGCCGACTATGTACTCAATCGCATCCCCGATCCTCGCCGGCGCCAGACGCTGATCGCGCGGCGCGAGGATGGCGCCGTGCCAAGATACACGCTCGACATTCACCTCCAGGGTGAGAACGAGACGGTGTTTTTCGACGTATGAGCGTGCTGTCCGCCCTCACCGGTGACGACGAGGTCGCGGCGCTCCTGTCGGACGCGGCGCAGATCGCCGCCACCGTGCGCTTCGAGGTCGCTCTGGCCGAAGCGTCAGCCGAGGCTGGACTGATAGCGGCCGCAGCGGCGGATTCAATCGTGGCTGCAGCGGAAGGCTTCGAGCCCGACTGGTCCGAACTCGCGACGGGCATGCAACGCGATGGTGTGGTCGTGCCGACACTGGTCAGGCACCTGCGCGCACGCATCCCCGAGGAGCATCGGTCGGCGCTCCACCGGGGAGCGACGAGCCAGGATGCGATCGATACGGCGCTGATGCTGCAACTGGCGCGGGTGATCGACGTCCTGGAACGGCGCCTTGCCGCCGTGCAGTCGCGGTTGGAGGCGCTTCGGGATGCGCATGGTGCCTTGCCGCTGATGGCCCATACGCGAATGCAGGCGGCGCTGCCGACGACATGGGCCGAGAAGTTTCGAAGCTGGAGTGAGCCGCTGGTCCGCTATCAGACCAGCTTGGCTGCCTCGCGCCGCACGCTGCTGGTGGTGCAACTGGGCGGCCCGGTGGGCGATCGCGGAAGTTTTGCCGGCAAGGGCGACCTTGTCGCTCGCCTGCTGTCGCAGAAGCTCGATCTCGGCCTTGCCTCCCCGTGGCACGCCACCCGCGATCCGATCGCCGCCTTCGGCGCCTTGCTGGCCCTGATCAGCGGTTCGCTGGGCAAAATGGGCGCGGATATCGCCTTGCTGGCGCAGTCGGAACTTGCTGCGGTGCAGATCGCCGGCGGGGGTGGCTCGTCTGCCATGGCACACAAGAACAATCCGGTGGCCGCCGAAGTGCTGGTCAGTCTCGCGCGCTTCAATGCGGGCCTGTCGGGGACGCTCAATCAGGCAATGGTGCATGAGAACGAACGCTCCGGTGCCGCCTGGACGCTGGAGTGGATGGTGCTGCCGCAGATGGTCGTCACGGCCGGGGCGAGCCTGCGGCTCGGCCTGCAGTCGCTGGAGCAGCTCCGGTTCGGCACCGAATAGAAGGACCAAGGATGGACAAGACGTTTGCGGATCTCGCCGCCGCGGTGGACTGCATCGAAGACGGCATGACGGTGATGATCGGCGGTTTCGGTGGCTCGGGTGCCCCGATCGAGCTGATCCACGCCACCATCGACCGCTTCCGGCAGACCGGCAGCCCG
>JAEZFJ010000285.1 GCA_023437755.1 Pseudomonadota bacterium | reverse complement strand
CCAAGAAGAACATCGCTGAGCACTACGATCTCGGCAACGACTTCTATGGTCAGTGGCTCGACCCATCGATGACCTACTCATCGGCGATTTTCCTCTCCGGCGACCAGAGCCTCGAGGAAGCGCAACTGACCAAATACCGGCGCGTTGCCGACATGGCCGGCGTGCGGGAGGGCAGTTCCATCCTCGAGATCGGGTGTGGTTGGGGCGGTTTCGCCGAGACCGTCGCCCGCGACTACAACGCGAGCCTGCGCGGCATCACCCTTTCTGCAGAGCAGCTGAAATACGGTCAGGAGCGCCTGCGTCGGCAGGGGCTCGATGACAGAGCCGAACTGGTGTTCGAGGACTACCGGCACACGACCGGCCAATACGACCATGTCTGCTCGATCGAAATGATCGAGGCGGTGGGCGAGGACAACTGGCCGAGCTACTTCCAGGCGGTGCACGACCGTTTGAAGCCGGGCGGCACGGCTGCCATCCAGGCGATTACCATCGACGAGGCCGATTTCGATGGCTACCGCAGCGGGCCGGACTTCATCCAGCGCTACATCTTCCCTGGCGGCATGCTGCTGACCAAGACGGCGATGCAGGAGTTCGGCGACCGCTACGGTCTGGTGCTCGAGAATGTCGAGAACTTCCGCTTCAGCTATGCCCGCACCCTGCGGCTGTGGCGCGAGCGTTTCCTCGAGCGCTGGCCGATGATTGCCCCGCTTGGCTATGATGAACGCTTCAAGCGCAAATGGGTCTACTATCTCAGCTATTGCGAGGCAGGGTTCACCGAGGGCTGCATCGACGTTGGTATCTACCAGTACCGCCGCCCGCTCCAGACATGACTCGTCAGGACTAGACGGGTAGGGGCTTCGCCTGTGGACGAGAGGCTCCTGAAACGCATGCCTATGCCTGAAGCGCCCGGTGGGCCGCAGTGTAATCCAGTGGGGTAACAGCACCGTAACAAGTGCTGCGCATTATAGCCCCGGCTTTGGGGGCTCTGCATGACCGATTCCACTGTGGATCATCTTCCGCGCACGCATGATCTGGCCAGACTGCTCGGCAGTCCCGCATTCTGGGTCACGGTGATCGCTGCGGCAACGGTGTGGTTCTACAACTCTGGCCCCCTGGGGCCCGATGTGAGCTGGCTCATCACCGTCAGCGAGCGGATTCTTGCGGGCCAGACGCTCTACGTCGACATCCTCGAGCCGAACCCGCCGATGGCGGGCTATCTTTACCTGCCGCCGACATGGCTGGCTCAGGTGTTGGGCGTCGCCGCGGAGCCGCTGGTCATCCTCTACACCACCGCCTTTTGCGTCGTGTCCACGGGCCTAACGGCCTGGCTGGTGCGGCGTGCCGGCCTCCTGCAGCACGCCGAACTGCTGTGGCCGATCTCGTTCCTGCTGGTCGGGGCCGCCTGGGGCGAGGACTTTGCCCAGCGCGAGCATTTCGCGACCATGGCCGCGCTGCCGCTCCTGGTGGCGGTGGCGCTGCGGGCAGGGGGCAGCAAGCCCGCAACCTGGCATTGGATCCTGGCGGGACTCTGCGGCGGTCTGATGCTGGCGATCAAGCCGCACTTCGCGCTGCCGATCGCCCTGCCGGTCCTCTACGCCGCGTTGCGACAACGCTCGCTGCGACCGCTGATCGGCGCGCCTGAACACTGGCTCGCCGGAAGCATCTTCCTGGCGTTCCTGGCCATGATCTGGTTTGCCTTCCCCGGCTTCTTCACCAACATCATGCCGGTGGCGACCGCAGCCTACGTGCCCGATCGTCGTGGCCCGCTGTTGCTGCTCGGGCTGCCGATCGTCCTGTTCTTTGTGATGCTGACGGCGTTCGCGGTGGCGGGTTACCGGCAGAAGATCACCGGCGAGCCGCTGCTGGGCGCGATCTTCCTCTGCGCTGTCGGCTTCTTCATTGCCTATTTCGCGCAAAGCCGCGGATATCTCTACCAGATCCTGCCGTCGATCTCGCTGATGAGCGTCTTCATCATCATGAGCTTCCTTCAGAACGTGGACGCAGGCCGCCGGAGCGCGGGCGTATGCATCGCCGCTGTCGCTGCATTGGCGATCGGCTCGGTGCCGGTGCTGAACGAAATCCACAAGTGGCGAGTTCGTGAGCCGCTCTACGCCGCCGTCCAGCCCTATGGACCGGGGCTGAAGATCGTCAGCATCCTGCCTGACCTTACCGCCGGCAGCCCGCTGCACCGGGTGGTCGATGGCACCCTGATCAACTCCCCTCCGGGGCTGCTCATGTCGATGAGCGCCATTCGTCTGCGCCAGGAACGGAAGCCGACCGGCGCGTGGGCCGAGTCGCTCCGGGCGGTGGAACAGGGTGAGCGCACCCGGCTGCGCGAGGACATGCTGCAGCAGCCGCCGGACATCATCGTCACCGCTGCTTCCCATTTCGACTGGTTCGCCTGGGCGCAGGAGGATCCCACGATTGCCGAACTGCTGGGCGAGTTCGAAGAGTTCGCCGTGGTGGCGTTCGATGGCTACGATATCCGCCTGCTGAAGCGACAGGGGCTGGAGCCTCGGCTTGACCGGCGACCTTGAGATTGCGGGGCAGGGACGGTGACCATCTCACTTGAAGCCATCGGCGCACAGACTGAAGCCCAGCGGCAGTTTGAGCCCCCTCTGCTCGCAATTGTGGTGCCCAGCTACAACGAGCGCGACAATATCGGGCTGCTCTATGCAAAGCTGGCGGCCACACTGCAGGACGTCGCCTGGGAGATGCTCGTAGTCGACGACAACAGCCCCGACGGGACTGCCGAGACGGTCCATGAACTCAGCCGCGTCCACCCCAATCTGAGATGCCTGCAACGGTTTGGCCGGCGCGGCCTGGCCTCGGCCTGCATCGAGGGCATGGCCGCAACTTCGGCACCCTATCTCGCGGTCATGGACGCCGACCTTCAGCACGACGAGAGCATCCTTCCGGCGATGCTCGCCAGGGCAGAGGCGGGCGCTGACCTGGTCGTTGGCACCCGCTTCGCCGAGACGGGATCGGTTGGCGACGGCCTGAGCAAGACCCGCCGGTCAGGCAGCGAACTTGCAACCAGGCTGGCTCAGATGATCACTCGGGGGGTTGTCAGTGATCCGATGAGCGGCTTCTTCCTGATCCGCCGGGATCCGGCGCTCAGGGCGGCGCCGAAGCTTTCCAGGGACGGCTTCAAGATCCTCCTGGACCTGATTGTCACCACGAACCAGATGGGCACGCCTTTGAACGTGGCGGAGGTGCCCTACGTGTTCCGGCCGCGTCATGCGGGCGAGAGCAAGATGAACCCGCTGGTGGTCATCCAGTATCTGGGCCTGTGGCTCTCCAAGCTCACCGGTGGCACCTTACCGCCGAGCTTTCTCCTGTTCGGCCTGGTCGGCGGAACCGGGCTCGTGGTGCATCTCGCAGTGCTCTGGCTACTGACCTCGGTGCTGGCTCAAGGCTTCCTCGCCAGCCAGGTCGCCGCGACGCTGATCGCAATGACGTGGAATTTCTGGCTCAACAACAACTTGACCTATGCCGACCGGAAGCTCCGCGGCACGCGCATGTTGACGGGTTTGCTGAGCTTCTTTGCCATTTGCGCGCTGGGCGGCATTGCCAACGTGTCGGTGGCCAACGCGGTCTACCAGTGGGATCATCACACATTTGCCGCGGGGCTGGCCGGCGCGATCATGAGCTCGGTGTTCAACTACGCGGTGACGCGCGCGTTCACCTGGAAATAGTGCGGCCGGAGCACGTGCCCCGCGCACGCCCGGAAGAGCCAGCCACTGCGCCAGCACTGTGATTCATGACGGAAGGGGAGAGTTGGTACGCCCAAGGGGAATCGAACCCCTGTTTACGCCGTGAGAGGGCGTCGTCCTGACCGCTAGACGATGGGCGCACAGTCAACGCTCAATGTGTACCGCCTGCCGCTTGCCAGAGCAAGGGGAGGTGGTACGCCCTAGGGGAATCGAACCCCTCTCTGCACCGTGAAAGGGTGCCGTCCTAACCGATAGACGAAGGGCGCCTGAACGCTGCGGCTCGTATAGTC
>JAEZFJ010000249.1 GCA_023437755.1 Pseudomonadota bacterium | reverse complement strand
GGGGCTGGCCGGCGACACGCAGCGTTACCTGGATGCGCTCGACGCTCGGCTCGTCCTGTCGGAAGGCCTCGAGGATGCGATCGGAGTAGTTGGACTGCACCCAGGAGCACAGGAACCGCGTCGGCGCCGACAGGTGCACCACACCGTCCGCGAGGTCGTCGAGTTCGAGCCTGGCGAACCAGGAGGTGAAGACGTCCTCGCCAACGCTGGCCTTAATGCGAGCACGCACCCGCGCCCACAGGTCACGGCGATCGAGGCCATCGTCTTGCGTCGTCATGACAGGGTCCTTGCCTTCAGTAGTGGTGGAGGTGGAAAGCGCCGTGGCACTCGACCAATCCCCCGTTCCGGCAGTTGCCTGTCGCATCATCTTGAGCCCCGTTTCTCATGCTGCCGGTCCGCACCCGGCAGTGTCTTGCCTCAGATTGCGGCCCCTCCATCCTGGAAGAGCCACAGCTTCGCCCGTGCACCTGCCAACAGCAGGCGCAGTTTTTCAGGCCGCGGCGCTTGCGTGCCGTCGGTGCCTAACCCTTGTCGTCGTGATCCCGGTCAGTTGCGACCGGATTGAGCCCTATCCATCGGCTGGGAAAAAGCCATCGGACCTGCCGAACGCCATTTCAATCTTCACCGAATATGACCCCGGCCGAAAATCGGCCTGCCCCGAAAACAAACCCCTTGAACCTCATCAGCCGGGGTGAGACGCTCGTTTTCGGCGCCGCTTTTCCCTGCTGACCAAGGCACTCTAGAGGGAGCATTTTGGGCCCGCAACCGCCTTAAATCCAAAAACGGGGCTTGACTCTCTCGCTGCTGGCGAGGGGGTCAGGTGGGTTCAAAAATGCCTTTCCACAACTGTTTGGGACTCAATGCAGATTCGATTCACTAGCGGTTATCGAAGCCTAAAAAAATATTCCGTGACCCCTGACCGGACCGGTGGGCGAAACGCCGCACCATAAGCGCAAGCCTCTGAAGGGCCTTGACTTTTCCAAGATTCACCAGCCGGGGAAAGTGGTATCCACCACTGTCATCCTGGTCTCACGGACACCGGAATCGGAAATGGCTTTGCGATTTCGTCACAAATGAAAACGGGCTCCGCGAGGGAGCCCGGTCAATCTGTTCAGCACCCCCGGAGGCCGGGGTGATCGGTGGCCGATCAGGCGCTCAGCGCCTTAACTCGGCTGTTGAGGCGCGAGACCTTGCGGGACGCCAGGTTGGCATGCACGATGCCCTTGGTCGCCGCACGGGTGATCTCCGGCTCGGCAGCCTTCAGCGCCGTCATGGCCGCAGCGTGGTCACCCGAAGCAATCGCCTCTTCGACCTTGCGGATGAAGGTCCGAACGCGGCTGCGTCGCGACTTGTTGACCGCGGTGCGGGCTTCGATCTTGCGGGTAGCCTTCTTGGCTGACGGCGTATTGGCCATGAATGGTCCTCTTGGCGTCCAACCGGCCAGAAGCGCCTCGCTAGAAGTCGCAACCATCCGGCATGAAATGAAAGCGGCGGCACAGGCGCCGCCAAGTCGCGGGGTCTATAGGGGAAAGGCGCGCGAGCGTCAACTGGGATTCAGGCTTGGCACCATTACGGCAGCTTCTGACACACCGGGCAGAAGAAGGTCGATCGGCCCGATTGCACGATCCGCTTCACCGTGCTCGTGCAAAGCGGAGTAGGGCAGGGCTCCCCCTCACGGTCGTAGACCGCGAAACGGTGCTGGAAATACCCCGACCCCCCCTCCGCGTTCCGGAAATCCCTCAGCGTCGAGCCGCCGACCTCGATGGCCTCCACCAGCACCTGTCGGACGGCATGGGCCAGATCCTCGAGCATCGCCTTGGGCTTGCCTTTCGGGGTCACCAGCCGGCCCGCGGCAGCGGTGGGCAGGATATGGGCGCGGTGCAACGCCTCGGCCACATAGATGTTGCCGAGCCCCGCCACCACCCGCTGGTCGAGCAGCGCTGCCTTGATCGGTGCCTTCTTGCCGCCGAAGGCCTCTGCCATGCCTTCGGCGTGAAAGTCGTTGCCGAGCGGCTCGGGTCCCAGCCCATCGAGGTACGGACTGTCGGCGGGGTCGTCATAGAGGCCGATGAAGCCGAAGCGCCGCGGATCGGCATAGATCAGGTGCGACCGCCCGTGCTCGGGATGAGCGATGGTCCACACCATGTGATCATGTTTTTCCGCAAGGGTCGGCTCGTAGTAGCGCGGCGGCTTGTCGATCGGGTGCTCGGCGAAGCGCCAGGAGCCGGTCATGCCGAGATGACTCAACAGCGTTTTCCCCGTCGACAGCGACATCAAAAGGTACTTGGCCCGCCGCCCTACGCCCGTCACGGTTGCGCCCTCCAGCGCCTCTCTCAAACCCTCCGGAAACGGGAAGCGCAGGTCGGCCCGGTTCAGCCTCACCGCCTCGATGGTGGCGCCGGCAAGCCACGGCTCGAGGCCTCGGCGAACAGTCTCGACCTCGGGCAGTTCGGGCATCACCTCTCCTTAATACCTGTGCGGCTTTGTGCCATGGGCAACCCGCCACCTCTTATATATGGTGCCGGCCAAAGCGGAACCGAGCGAGCCAGACCCATGAGCGATCGCCAAGAGACCACCCATTTCGGTGAGCGGACCGTGCCTCTCGAAGAGAAGCAGGGCCTCGTCAACCAGGTGTTCCATGACGTGGCCGATCGCTACGACCTGATGAACGACCTTATGAGCGGCGGCATCCACCGGCTGTGGAAGGATGCCATGGTGAACGAGCTCGCCCCGCCCCGGCGCGGCGCCCGCCCTTACCGGGTGCTCGACATGGCCGGCGGCACCGGCGACATCGCCGAGCGCATCCTCAATGCCTCGGTTGGTCATGCCGAAGTCGTGGTCTCCGACATCAACGCCGACATGCTGCGCGTCGGCGCTGAACGCGCTCGCACCTGGCGCTACCCGGCGCAGGCCAGTTTCATCGAGGCCAATGCCGAGCAACTGCCCTTCGAAGACAACAGCTTCGACGCCTACACGATCGCCTTTGGTATCCGCAACGTGCCCCGCATCGACCTGGCGCTTAAGGAAGCCCACCGGGTGCTCAGGCGCGGGGGGCGCATTCTGGTGCTCGAGTTCTCGCAGGTCGACGTGCCCGGCCTCGACGCGGTCTACCGCGCCTTTTCCGACCGGGTGATCCCGCCGATCGGCCGCGTCGTCACCGGCGATGCGCAGCCCTACGAGTACCTGGTGGAATCGATCCGCAAGTTTCCCTCGCCGCAGCTCTTCTCCTCCATGCTGGCCGGAGCCGGCTTCAAGCGGGTGAAGCACACCTCCTATTCAGGCAACATTGCCGTCCTGTTTTCAGGCTGGAAACTCTGACGCATGGGCCTGGGGGCGTATTTCCGGCTCGCGCGGGCCGTCTGGGTGCTGGCACGCGAAGGTGCCTTTTCGGTTTTGCCGACGGAATCGCTGCCACCCATGGCAACGGCGGCAATCGGTGTTGCACGCCTGATCGAGCGGCGCTCGGTTCGGCGTACCGGCCGCGTCGACCGGCTGAACGCCGCGCTCAACAAACTGGGGCCCACCTATGTGAAGTTCGGCCAGACGCTGGCCACCCGTCCCGACATCGTCGGGCCTGACGCGGCTGCCGACCTGTCAGGCCTGCAGGACCGCATGCCGCCGTTCGACCCGACGCTGGTGCCGGCCATCCTTCAGGAGGCACTCGGCACCAAGGCCGCCGACATCGCCGAGCTCAGCCCGCCGGTCGCCGCTGCCTCCATTGCTCAGGTTCACAAGGCGCGCATCGACAGCCCCTCAGGCGGGCGCGTGGTTGCGGTCAAGCTCCTGCGTCCCGGGGTGGCCCAGCGCTTCCGTGCGGATATCGAAGGCTTTTATGCCGGTGCGCGGTTCGCCGATCGCTTCATCCGCCAGGCAAGGCGGCTGAAGCCGACCGAGGTGGTCCAGACCCTCGATCATTCCGCCCGGCTCGAACTCGACCTCCGCCTCGAGGCGGCCTCGATTTCGGAGATGAGCGAGAACATCAAGGGCGATACCGGTTTCGTCATCCCGGCCGTCTCCTGGGATCACACGGCCCAGAACGTGCTCACCACTACCTGGATGGAAGGCATCCCGATCCGCGACCATGC
>JAEZFJ010000248.1 GCA_023437755.1 Pseudomonadota bacterium | reverse complement strand
ACTTATCGCCGATGCCCATGGTAAACAGGCTGCGCATACGCTCTACTCACATTCACGACGCCCGCCCGGATGCGTGCCGGGTCTTTGTTGCGGACACCCTGCGCGGAAGACCTGAAGGCCCGCTTAAATCCCGCCCGCCGCGGGCGGCCGGCGCCCGCCTTTTGCGCTTAGCGTAAACAACCCCTTGCCAGCGTCGCAGATCGCAAAGGCCGCATTTGCCTCAAATTTTAGATAAACCTGCCAGTGTCGTTTAAGCGGGCGCCGCTAGCGTCGGGATCACGGCCACCTCTGGCCCACACGATTTCGAGGAGCAGCGCGATGATGATGATCCTGCGCTCGGCCTTCTGGCATACCGCCGCCTATCTGGTGATCCGCCCCGATGTGCAGTTGCCCGATGCCGGCGCACTGTCCGCCCAAGCGGTGAGCGCCGGCAAGCAGATCGTCGCCGCTCAGGTCGAACAGATCGAGTGCGATTCCCTGCACTGCTTCGGTGGCAAGGCTGCCATAGCCGCGGTGCTTCCTCCTCTCCCGTCGGCCGGCACGTCCATGCATGCCGATCCGGCCAGCGCTCCGGTGCCTTATCCCAGGCCTCGACGGGACCGCGCGGGTTAGCCGGCCCGCCCGCCCCGGGCGGTTCGGCTTCCATCCAGGAACACGTCCCGACCTCGGACGGCACTTCCCGCAGTTCCTGGCCCTTGCCGCAGGCACTCAGTGCCTGCGGCCTTTCTTTTGTGGCAGTGTTGGCAATGCACCCCCTGCTCACCTAGATAGTCGGAATGAGCCAGCCCGCCGCATTTCAGGAAATCGCCGACAACCTCTCCTTTCTCGACGACTGGGAGGAACGGCTGAACTACGTCATCGAGCTTGGACAGGCCTTGCCACCGATGCCCGATGCGGAGAAGACCGACCAGAACCGGGTCAAGGGCTGCGTGTCCAATGTCTGGCTGGTGTCCAGCCTCGACCAGTCGGGTGACCAGACCGCCATGACGTTCCGCGGCCAGTCCGATGCCATCATCACCAAGGGTCTGGTTGCGGTTCTCATCGCTCTCTATTCGGGGCGACCGGCGACGGAAGTCGCAGACACCGACGCCGTCGAATGGTTCAGGAAGGTCGGGCTCAGCGAACATCTGGGGATGCAGCGCTCCAACGGGCTCGTCGCGATGGTGAACCGCATCCGCAGCGAGGCGAGGGCCGTCGCCGGCTAATAGTCCTGCGCCTCCGGCACGATCAGCGGCAGCCGTTCCTCGATCCACCTTCTCCGGTGGCCCCGAGACCGTATTGCGCCGCCAGTTGGTCGAGCCCGATGCGCAGCACCAGCTTGGCCGCACGCCGGGGCCACCGCCGTTCCGTTTCGATCTCGCTAAATCCCTTGCCGAAGACAAGCACGTCGAGCAGCACGCCCCAGCAGTCGCGCGGCATGGCTTCGGCGATCCGCCCCAGGCTGCGCCGGCCAACCATGGCGCCATCGGGGAGGTCGCGTGGCCCGCCACCGCCCGCACCGCGCTCCCCGACCCGGGCGGGATCGTAGGACATTGTTACCCGCTGGCCCATTGCAGCCCGCCGCGCCAGCGCCTCGAACCGGCGTGCTGCCTCGAGATGATGCGGGCCAAGAAACGGGTCTGCCCCGGCCGCGAGGCGGGCAAGCGCCGGATCGTCGCGCTCAGGGCTCACGGCGGCTCTCCGCCAGCAGCAATTGCTCCAGCCGCTCCAGTTCCGCATCGAACACCGGATCATCCCGCATGTCCTCGATCAGGGCGCAGGCGTGCGAAACGGTGGTCCTGTCACGCCCGAACGCCTCGCCAACCTCCTTGAGGCTGCGTCCGAGCACCACATGGGACAGATACATGGCGAGTTGCCGGGCCCGGGCCGTGCCGGCCCGGCATCGTGCCGGGTGGGTCAGCATCCGGCGTGACACCCGCTTTTCCTGCGCCACCAGGCGAATGACTGCGGCGCAGCCGCCGCCGTCGCCCTGCGCAGTGCCACGAATGGCCGGCAGCACGGATCGGTGATAAGAGTCGGTGATCATCTCCTGCCCCTGCAGATTTAGGACTATATTCCTACACTCTGCACCTCGCAAGACGGGCCGGGGATAAGTCGCTCTCCAGCTTTGATTTCACAAAGCAATCGGCCGCCCCGAAGGGCGGCCGATTGAAGCGTCAGGATTGGTTGGCGAAATGCCGAGGCGCTCAGGCGGCCTTGCGGCCGAGCCCGTTATCCTTGGCCAGCTTGCTGCGCGTGGCCGAGTAATTCGGAGCAACCATCGGGTAGTCGGCCGGCAGGCCCCACTTCTCACGGTATTCTTCCGGAGACAGGTTGTAGTGGGTACGCAGGTGCCGCTTGAGCGACTTGAACTTCTTCCCGTCCTCAAGGCAGATGATGTAGTCCGGAGCCACTGACTTGCGGATCGGCACAGCCGGCTTCAGTTCTTCCACGGGGGCAGGAACTTCGCCCGCCTTCAGTCCACGCAGGGCACCATGTACGTCCGCAATCAGCCGCGGCAGATCGGCCGGGTTGACCGAATTATGACTGACATAGGCCGCGACGATTTCCGTGCACAGTTCGACAAGCTCCGTGTCGTGACCAGTCGACGAAACGGCGGTTTCGTTCATTTCTCAACCTTTCTTGATTGTTATTGAGTCGGCGGCAAGGGCTCCGCGACGTGGATCATACGTAGTGCCGATAACTGGTCAAAGCAACCCATATCGACGGCATTTACATGTAACGATTTAAGTGTTCGGGTTCAGAACTTACCGGCGTTTTGAACTTAATTCGTCCACTACCATGGTGGTAGTTGGCTGGCGGCCGGAATTGTACGCGACGCGGGCCAGCAGATGCGCCGAAATCGGCGTGGTCAGCAGCACGAAGATCACCCCGATGACCGCGCGCAAGGCTACAGCGCTGTCGAAACTCACCAGCGCCACCGCCAGCAGGATCAGGCCGCCACCGACCGCTCCGGCCTTGGAGGCGGCATGCATGCGGGTCAACAGATCCGGCAGGCGCAGCACGCCCACTGCCGCCAGCAGCGAGAATGCCGCTCCAAGCAGCAGCAGTACACAACCAGTATAGATCACCAGATCAGTAATCATTGCGGGTCCTCCTGCGTCATGCGGCCGCGGCTCAGGATGTAGCGAGCGAATGCCAGGGTGGCGAGGAAACCGAGCAGCGCCAGAGCTATGGCGATATCGAGATAGAGGGTGAGGCCTGTTCTCACTGCGACGGCGCCCACAAAACCCATGGCCACCACCGTCATCAGGTCGAGCGCCAGCACCCGGTCCGACAGAGTGGGGCCGATGACGATGCGCACCAGCGAGACCAGCAGCGCCAGCCCCAGCAAAATCAGGGCAATCAACGTCGCCCAGTCCAGCGCAAGTGCGGCCGTCATGCGAACACCTCAAGGATACGCCGCTCGAACCCGCCGGCGATGCCGGCGATCAGAGCCTCTCGGCTATCGAGGCTCAGCACGTGAATATAGAGCAGCTTGCGGTTGTTGCTGACGTCGACACTCAGGGTGCCCGGGGTCAGTGTGATGAGATTGGCCAGCAGCGTGATCTCGACGTCCGACTTTACGGTAAGCGGGAATGCCACGATCGCGGGCCGCACCACATCGTCCATGCGCGGTGACATCACCACCATCGCGACCTTGACGGCACTGATGATCAGCTCTCGCACGAACAGCGCCAGCAGGGCCAG
>JAEZFJ010000123.1 GCA_023437755.1 Pseudomonadota bacterium | reverse complement strand
TCGTGAAACCGCTCGCCTTGCCAAGGCCGACGGCGCCTGCTAATGGCCCACCCGTCGCCGCAGTAGCTCAGTTGGTAGAGCACGTCATTCGTAATGATGGGGTCGGGGGTTCGAGTCCCTTCTGCGGCACCACGTCCCCAATATGTCCAATCTCTGCTGCTAGGCGGTCTCGCGCTCGGCTGTCATCTCGCGCAGGCGCATGGCCTGACGTGCAGTGGGCACGATGATCTTCTGCGAGGCACCGCGATCGAACACCGCCGCCCGCTCCTCGGCCGTTGAATCGAAGAACGGGTAGCGCGAGATCACCCGCGGGTACATGACCGGGATATAGGAGGCGTAGAGGCAGACCGGGAAGGTCAATTCGCCCCAGTAACCCTCTCCAGCAAGCTGCTCCGAGCCAAAAACCCGGCGGTAGAAGGCGACATGCTCGGGCCTGACCGAGGAGATGCAATAGGTGGCGCGGAAATGCTCGCATGCCATCACTGCCAGCCGCAGCGTCAGATATGGCAGCGCCGGGAACGTGAGCGACGCCTCGTGATCGGCGGTGAACCGGCTGGGGTCGATATAGCTTCCGCCCTTGTCGATGATGCCGCCGAGCACGTCGGGCCAGATGGCGGCACTCGGTGAGGTGCGATCATCGGCGCTGGCGAAATGCAGCCGGATCGAACTGACCAGCGTGTCGTCGATGTAAAGGCCATAGCAGTAGCAGTTCGCCGCCTCGTCATAAGCGTCGCGGGTAATCTGCTGGGAGTTAACCGGGATGAACTCTTCGCGGCGATACGCCTCGTAGCGCAGCCGGTAGACGGGATCGAACTGCTCTTCGGGAGAGACCCGCCGGTAGTGAATCCGGTCCAGCAGGTCCACCAATGTCATCGCAAAACGCGAAGTTCCGCCCTGCACCCGCTCGCTCGCCGCACTCATACCCTAAACCCCCAGCTTGCTCGGGCAGTATTAACTTCTTGTTAAACAATTGCGAAGCAACAAAATTCGTTGCGCCGCAGCTCCCGAATAGGGCTGCGGCTGACAAAATGCTGGCCGTGCCGGGGTTTAGATGCTGTTAACCACAGCTGCAAGTTTGCGGCGGGGGCGCACGGCCGCACTGTTCATCCGCTGGATCAGTTCGGCAGCGTCGCCGGCCGGCAAAGGCCGGCTGAACAGATAGCCCTGCACCTGCTGGACATCGGTGTGGTTCAGCAGATGGGTGAGTTGCTCTTCGGTCTCCACGCCCTCGGCGACCACGGTCAGGTCGAGGTCACGCCCCACCCGTGCCACGCTGGCAAGCAGCCGCAGCGCCCGCGGATTTTCGGCAATGTCGTCGAGGAAGGAGCGGTCGATCTTGAGCTTGGTGAAGGGCAGCGCGTTGAGATAGCTGAGCGAGGAATAGCCGGTGCCGAAATCGTCGAGCGCGATCCCGATGCCCCGTTCGGACAGCGCTGCCAGCACGTTGCGGGCCATGTGCTGTTCCTCGATGACCGCGGTTTCGGTGACTTCGATCTCGAGCCGTTCGGGCTGCAGACCGGAACAGCCCAGCACGCGGTCGACCGTGGCCGCGAGGTCGAGCGTCCGGAAGTCGCGGGCGGAGATGTTGACCGCAACGCCGACGTCCCCTGGCCAGGCGACGCACTCGTGCGCGGCCGTTTCGAGCACCCATTCGGTGATGTCGCAGATGATGCCCATCTCCTCGGCGAGCGGGATGAACACCGCAGGCGAGATCTGTCCAAGCTCCGGATGCTGCCAGCGCGCCAGGGCCTCGCAACTGACCACCCGCCGCGTATTGATGTCGAGCAGTGGCTGGAACGCCAGCGTCAACGACTTCGACTGCACCGCCTGCTTGAGGTCGGCCTTGAGACGCTGGCGGTAGTGGTAGTCGGTATCGAGCTGGGCGTGGAACACCTGCGCCCGGCCCTTGCCGCTGCTCTTGGCGCGGTAGAGGGCCAGATCCGCCTTGGTCATCATCTCGTCGAACTGTGCATCTGGATCGTCAGAGGTGACGAGGCCAACGCTGGCATTCACATTGAGGGTCAGTCCATCGAGGCGGAACGGTTCCTCGAAGGCGTCGAGCAGCGCCTGTGCATCGCCGGCGATGGCCCGGGCGTCCACCGCGCCGCGATACACGATGAACTCGTCGCCACCCAGGCGCGCGAGCACCGACCCAGCCGGAAGCGCATCATCGAGCCGGCGCGCCACCTGCATCAGCAGTTCGTCGCCGGCCAGGTGCCCATAGGTGTCGTTCACATGCTTGAAGTCATCGATGTCGATGATCATCAGTGCCGCAGTGCGGCTGGGGTCGTTGCGGCGGGCGTCGAGGTCTTCCGCAGCGAGTTCACCGAAATAGGTGCGGTTCGCCAGCCCCGTCAGCGTATCATGGCGCGCCATGAAGCTGATCCGCTCCTCCGCAGCCACGCGCTCGCTGATGTCTTCGAACAGCAGAACGCTGCGCGAATGGCGGGAGCTGACGGTGACCTCGTAGTAAGTCCCGCCCTCGATCGACAGCAGCACCTTGCCGCTGAGATGGCGGCTGACGGTCATATCGAGACGATCGAGGGCTGTGCGGGGCACTTTTCCCCCGGCCCTCAAGGCGAGCAGAATAGAGGGGAAATCGCGCCCGATCAGGTCGTCCACCCCCAGCTCTTCGAGGGCCCGGGTAGCGCGCTCGTTGGCGACGCTGACACGGCCGGTCTCATCAAGCATGCACAGCCCATGCTCAAGGGTGGTGAGAGCGATGTCGAGTTCGGCGGCGAGGCGCGATGCTTCCACGCGGCCATGCACGGCGCTGAGCAGAAGCGAGCGAATGTCACCAGCAAGCTTGCGGTAGCTGGCGAGCATCACGAACAGGAGTGCGGCGAGCACCACGTGGTAGATGTCGCCGTGCGAGGCATAGCCGATCGACAGCGGCACGATCACCGCCACCATCTGGAAGGTGACCAGGCGATCGAGACCAAAATTGCGGGCGCAGATGCCCACCATCACCGCAATGGAGATCGAGGCGCTGGACAGCGAGGCAAAGGGGTCGACGACAAAGGCCATCGAGACCAGGCACCATAGGCCGTAGACCAGCGCCAGCAGCGAGCCGGACAGCACGGCGCGGTTTTCCCAGTGTTCGGCCGCGACAGCGTCATCGGGTTCGATATCGGCCTTCCAGAAGGCGCGCATGTCGAAATAGCGGATGATGCCGATGGCCATGAAGGCCAGCGTGATCAGCGCGAGCGGGAGTGACCCGGTCTTGGCGGCACCCATCCCTGCGGCAACGGCACTGGCGAACACCCCGGCCAGCATGGCGCGCCGGTCGGTGTAGACGGAGCGGATGATCGACACGTAGTCGAGCGCCGGCATCGTGGTGCGGGCGGAATGGAACACGAGGAGCCTCGCAATAGTCGCGTACCCACACAACGCCTTGGCCCATTAATTTGGCCTTGCTCCAGCGCGGTTCCGGGCGGTTTCAGCGAGTTTTCACCGGGTGTGGTGAACTGCGGGCTAACACGGAAGTAAAAATGCGCATCCCTTCAGTGAAAATTCCGCCCGCTGGGCAGCGCCTGGTAGGCTCGGCGACGGGCCATCTCCTCTTCGCGCACGGCGAGCCGTTCGCGACTCTGGCTGCCGGCTGGGCCGGCCTTGCCCTCATCGGCGCGGGCGAGGACGGCATCGCCTAAGTCCTTGCCGTTGCTGATTTCGAGGAGCTGCGGCGTCAGGTCCACCAGTTCCTCGGCGATGATGTGGATGACGAGCCCTTCGGCCTGCAATTGCCCGCGCACCGCCAGCATACGGCTTGCCAGCACCGTCTTGCGATTGGCCTCGAACACTTTTGGCCAGATCACGACGTTGGCAACGCCCGTCTCGTCCTCCAGAGTCGCAAAGATCACCCCGCTCGCCGTGCCCGGCCGCTGGCGCACCAGCACCAGCCCTGCCACTTCGATGCGGTGCCCCGGCGTCACCCGGCCGAGATTGGCAGCCCGCGTGGTGCCGCGTGCCTCGAGCATGGGCCGCAGGAACTGCACCGGATGACCCTTGAGCGACAGGGTCAGGCTTGAATAATCGTGAATCACCTCTTCACCGGGGGAAATCAGCGGCAGGCCGGCAGGCTCTTCCGGTGGTGCCGCCCCCGGCAGGCCGGAGGCGGCGAACAGCGGCAGCGTCTCGGCGCCATGGGTACCCACCAGCCCCTTGACCGCCCACAGAGCCTCGCGCCGGTTGAGCCCGAGCGACGCAAAGGCATCGGCGCGCGCCAGCTTTTCGAGGCTGGCAATCGGCACCCCAGTCCTGAGCCACAGATCGCGCACCGAGGTGTAGCCCGCCCCACGGCGGGCGACGATGCGGTTGATGTCGTTGCCGGCGAGCCCCTCCACCATGCCCAGCCCGAGCCGAATGGCACGGGTGGAGTGGATGTCACCCGCCATTTCGGCATGCTTGGGCCAGATATGCTTGCGCACGGGGTGCCCGTCCGGCTCGAGCAGAGAGTCGAGATCGGACAGGTTCACGTCGGCGCTGCGCACTTCGACGCCGTGTTCCACGGCATCGCGCACGATCTGCGACGGCGCATAAAAACCCATTGGTTGCGAGTTGAGCAGCGCGCAGGCGAAGACGTCGGGGTAGTGGCACTTGAGCCAGCACGAGGCATAGACGAGTAGCGCAAAGGACGCCGCGTGGCTTTCCGGAAAGCCGTATTCGGCAAAACCCTGGATCTGGGCGAAGCTGCCCTTGGCGAACTCTTCGGTATAGCCATTGGCGAGCATGCCGCCGATGAAATCCTCCCCGAACTGGGCGATCTTGCCGGTGCGCCGCCAGGCCGCCATGGCCCGGCGCAACTGGTCGGCCTTGCCCGGCGAAAAGCCGGCGCCGACAATGGCGATCTGCATCGCCTGTTCCTGGAACAGCGGCACACCGAGCGTCCGCCCCAGCACCCCTTCCAGCGCCTGGCTGGGGAAATGCACCGGTTCCAGGCCTTGCCGGCGCCTGAGATAGGGATGCACCATGTTGCCCTGGATCGGACCGGGACGGACGATGGCAACCTCGATGACGAGGTCATAGAACCGTTCCGGTTTCAGCCGCGGCAGCATCGACATCTGCGCCCGACTTTCGATCTGGAACACCCCGATGGTGTCGGCGCGCTGGATCATGGCGTAGACCCGCGCCTTGTCCATCGGGCCCTCCCCCACCTCCTCGGCCAGGAGGTCCGTGAGCCGCAGATCCTGCCCGTAATGAAGATGCATCAGCTCGAAGGCGCGGCGCAGGCAGGTCAGCATGCCGAGGGCGAGGATATCGACCTTGAGGATGCCGAGCGCGTCGATGTCGTCCTTGTTCCACTCGATGATGGTGCGGCTGTCCATCGCCGACTTGCTGATCGGCACCAGGCTTTCCAGCGAGTCACGGGTGATGACGAAGCCGCCCACATGCTGTGACAGATGGCGCGGAAAGCCGCGCAGCACCTTGATCACCTCGAACATCTGCGCCAGCACCGGATCGTCGGGATTGAGCCCGATGGAGCGCACCACGCCGAGGTCGAGCTTCGACCCCCAGCCCCAGTGCAACTGGTTGAAGGCGTTGACGGTGTCCTCGGAGACGCCGAACACCTTGGCGGTCTCGCGGATGGCGCTTTTGGAGCGGTAGGAGATGACGTTGGCGGTCAGCCCGGTGCGGCGGCCGCCATATTTCTGGTAGACATACTGCATCACCTCTTCGCGCCGCTCGTGCTCGAAGTCGACGTCGATATCGGGCGGCTCGTCGCGCTCGGTGGAGATGAAGCGGCCGAACACCAGCGTTGCCTGCTCGGGATTGACCTCGGTGATCTCAAGGCAGAAGCAGACCGCTGAATTGGCAGCCGAGCCGCGCCCCTGGCACAGGATCTTGCGCTCGTGGCGGGCGAACATGACGATGTCGTGCACCGTCAGGAAATAGGCGGCGTAGCGCTTGTAGGCGATGAGGCAGAGCTCGGACCAGATCGAGCGCTTGAGCGCATCGCTGATGCCGTGGGGAAAGCGTTTGGCTGCGCCTGCCCAGGTCAGCCGCTCCAGCGTTTCCTGCGCCGTTTCGCCGGTGCCGACGGTTTCCTCCGGATAGTTGTAGCGCAACTGGTCGAGCGAAAAGCCGATCCGCTCGATCAGGCGCCCCGTTTCGGCAATGGCAGCGGGATGCTCGGCAAACAGCCGCGCCATCTCGTCCGCAGGCTTGAGGTGACGCTCGGCATTGCGATCGAGCCGGAAGCCGGCCTCCTCGAGCGTCATGTGCTCGCGAATGCAGGTGACCACATCGGCCACCATGCGCCGGTCCGGCTCATGATAGAGCGCGTCGTTGCTGGCCAGCATCGCAGCGCCATGCCGCCGCGCCAGCGAATCGACGCGGTTGAGCCGGGCCCGGTCCTCGCCGTCGAAGCGCACCACGCCCGCAACCCACACGCGCCCTGCCGCCGCCGCTGCGAGGCGTGCGAGGGTCCTTTCGGTGAGCGCC
>JAEZFJ010000087.1 GCA_023437755.1 Pseudomonadota bacterium | reverse complement strand
GCACTGGATGCAGCGCGTCATCTCCTCGGCCGCCACCAGCGGTCCGATGTTCTTGTGGAAGACGACCCGCTTCTCCTCGATATAACTAGACGCCGAGGCGCCGTAGCCGACGGCGAGATCCTGCAGCTGGCACTCGCCACCCTGGTCGCAGATCGGGCAGTCGAGCGGATGGTTGATCAGCAGGAACTCCATCACCCCCTGCTGCGCGCGGATGGCCTTCTCCGACTTCGTGTAGGCCTTCATGCCGGCGCTCACCGGCGTGGCGCAGGCCGGCAGCGGCTTGGGCGCCTTCTCGACCTCCACCAGGCACATCCGGCAGTTGGCGGCGATGGACAGCTTCTTGTGATAGCAGAAATGGGGCACGTAGATGCCCAGCTCGTTGGCCGCATGCATCAGCATGCTGCCTTCGGGCACCTCGACCTTCCTGCCGTCAATCTCGACTTCAACCATTGCTTTCCTGGAACCTGTTGGTTGCCACCCGGGATCGCCGGGGGCGCGGCACCGGCCTCGGACTCAGATGTAGCCGGGCACGATGCACGACTTGTGTTCTACGTGGTGGGCGAATTCTTCCCGGTAGTGCTTCAGGAACGCCCGCACCGGCATGGCGGCGGCATCGCCCAGGGCGCAGATGGTGCGGCCCTGGATGTTGTCGGCGATCCGGTTCAACTGGTCGAGGTCCTCCTGCCGCCCCTCGCCGTGCTCGATGCGGTGGACGATGCGGTACAGCCAGCCGGTGCCTTCGCGGCAGGGCGTGCACTGGCCGCAGCTTTCCTCGAAGTAGAAGTACGACAGGCGCTCGAGGCTCTTCACCGCGCAACGCGTCTCGTCCATCACGATGACCGCGCCGGAGCCGAGCAACGAGCCCGCCTTGGCGATCGAGTCATAGTCCATGTCGCAGGCCATCATGATCTCGGCCGGCAGCACCGGGCTCGACGAACCGCCCGGGATCACCATCTTCAGCTTGCGCCCGCCACGCACTCCGCCCGCCAGCTCCAGCAGCTTCGCGAACGGCGTGCCGAGCGGAATCTCGTAGTTGCCGGGCCGTTCGACATCGCCGCCGATCGAGAAGATCTTGGTGCCGCCGTTGTTGGGCTTGCCGGTCTCGAGGAACTTCGAGCCGCCGTTGCGGATGATCCATGGCACCGCGGCGAAGGTCTCGGTGTTGTTGATTGTGGTCGGCTTGCCGTACAACCCGAAGCTCGCCGGAAATGGCGGCTTGAACCGCGGCTGGCCCTTCTTGCCTTCGAGCGATTCCAGCAGCGCCGTCTCTTCGCCGCAGATGTAGGCGCCGTAGCCGTGGAAGGCGTGCAGCTGGAAGCTGAATTCGCTGGCGTGGATTCGCTCGCCAAGATAGCCGGCTGCCCGAGCCGCCGCGAGCGCCTCCTCGAAGCGCTCGTAGACGCCCCAGATCTCGCCGTGGATGTAGTTGTAGCCCACCGTGATGCCCATCGCGTAGGCGGCGATCGCCATGCCTTCGATCACGATGTGCGGGTTGTAGCGCAGGATGTCCCGGTCCTTGAAGGTGCCGGGCTCGCCTTCGTCGGAGTTGCAGACCAGGTACTTCTGGCCCGGGAACTGTCGCGGCATGAAGCTCCACTTCAGGCCGGTCGGAAAGCCTGCGCCGCCGCGGCCGCGCAACGCCGAGGATTTCACTTCGGCGATCACCTGCTCGGGCGTCATCGGCGTCGAGCCGTCGAGCCCGAGGATGCGCCGCAGGGCCTTGTAGCCGTCGCGCGCCTCGTAGTCCTTCAGGTGCCACCCGTCGGCGGAGGTCAGTCCCGCAAGGATCTGCGGAACGATGTGCCGGCCGTGGAAACAGGTTTCCTGCACCCGGGCATCGATCAACAAGTCTCTTGCACCCATCTTCAGCTACTCCGGTTCGCGACGGCTCAGGCCTTGGCCTTGAGCTCGTCGATCAGCGCGTCGAGACGCGCGTTGTCCATGAAGCTCTCCATCCGCTTGTTGTTGACCAGGCAGACGGGAGCGTCGCCGCAGGCGCCCAGGCATTCGGTCTCGACCAGCGTGAACATCCCGTCGGCGGTGGTCTCGCCGTAGTCCACGCCGAGCCGCTCCTTGAGGTATTCGCCGGCCTTGGCGCCGTCACGCAAAGCGCACGGCAGGCAGGTGCAGATGCCGATCTTGAACCGGCCGCCGGGCCGGTTGTTGTACATGTTGTAGAAGCTCGCCACCTCGTAGACGGCGATCGGCGGCATCTCCAGGTAGACGGCGATGTCGTCGATCACCTGCGGCGTGATCCAGCCGGTCTCGTCCTGCGCGATGGCCAGCGCCGCCATCACCGCCGACTGCTTTTGCGCGGCGGGAAACTTGGCCAGCTCGCGGTCGATGCGCTGGTAGGCCCGCGCCGACAGCAGCGGCGCGGCGGGGCTGCCGTCCGGCGTGATCGAGGCTTCGGCCACAGAGGAGCCGACCGGCCGCTGGATGCCCTCGCCACCGCCCGGCGGCAGCGCCCGTTCCTGGGGGCCTCCTGCTGAACTGCTCATCTGTCGATCTCTCCGAATACGATGTCCTGCGTGCCGATGATGGTCACCACGTCCGCGATCATGTGGCCGCGCGCCATCTCGTCGAGCGCCTGCAGGTGCGGGAAGCCCGGCGCGCGGATCTTCATGCGGTACGGCTTGTTGGCCCCGTCGGACACGAAGTAGATGCCGAACTCGCCCTTGGGATGCTCGATGGCGGCGTAGGCTTCGCCCACCGGCACGTGCATGCCCTCGGTGAAGAGCTTGAAGTGGTTGATCAGCTCTTCCATGTTGGACTTCATCGCGACCCGCGACGGCGGAGCCACCTTGAAGTTGTCCGTCATCACCGGGCCGGGATGGTTGCGCAGCCACTCGATGCACTGCTTGACGATCCGGTTGCTCTGGCGCATCTCGGCCACGCGCACCAGGTAGCGGTCATAGCAGTCGCCGTTGCGCCCCACCGGAATGTCGAAGTCCAGCAGGTCGTAGACCTCGTAGGGCTGCATCTTGCGCAGGTCCCAGACGACGCCGGAGCCGCGCAGCATCGGGCCGGTCATGCCC
>JAEZFJ010000482.1 GCA_023437755.1 Pseudomonadota bacterium | reverse complement strand
CGCCCGAAATGAATGAGATGGGGAAGCGGATGCCGTTCGATGGGCGGCGCATGATCTATGGCGGCTTCCAGGGCATTTCCGAGCATGGGCGCGCCACGAGACCCGGTTACGTTGAAGGTTCTGTCATTCCCGTGCCGAGCGCCCGCAAGGCGGAATACGTGGCGCTGATCGAAAAGCAGGCGTCGCTCTTCACCGAACTCGGCGCCACCCGCTTCCTCGATGCCTGGGGCGATGACGTTCCGGACGGAGAGGTGACCGATTTCAGGCGTGCGGTGAAGGCGAACGAGGGTGAGACAGTGGTTTTCTCCTTCATCGAATGGCCGTCCAAGGCTGTGCGGGACGCCGGCTGGCCGAAGGCGATGGAGGACCCGCGCATGCATGAAGCTGGACCCCGCGATCTTCGGCGGCTTCGTGCCGCTGCTGGATGTTGGCGTCTAAGCGGCTTCGGGCGTGTAGCCGGCTTCGCGGATGGCTTCCTCGCCTTTGTTGCGATCGCCGGTGAAGCTCACCTTGTGCGCTTCGAGATCAACGCTGATATCGGCGCCGGGCAGGGCCTCTTCCAGGGCCTTGCGGACGGTGCCGACGCAGTGGTTGCAGGTCATGTCGTTGACGGTGAAGACGGTCTTTTCGCTCATGGCTCAGTGTCCTTTCGTGGTCTGGGTCTCGCCGGCAAGGTCGTCGAGAATGGGGCATTCGGGGCGGTTGTCGCCGCTGCAGCAGTGAACGAGGTGCTGCAGGGTACGGCGCATGCCTTCGAGTTCGGCTATGCGGGTTTCGAGATCGGCGATATGCGTCTGGGCGATGTCGCGGACCTCGGCGCTGGCGCGGCTCTTGTCGCGCCAGAGCCCGAGCAGCGTGCCGGTTTCCTCGATGGAGAAGCCGAGGGTGCGGGCCCGCTTGACGAAGCGGAGCATGTGAACCTCGTCCTCGCCATAGACCCGGTAGTTGCTGCCGGTGCGGGCCGGCTTCGGCACCAGCCCGATGTCCTCGTAGTAGCGGATCATCTTGGCGGAAACGCCGGACGCGCTGGCTGCCTCTCCGATATTCATGTGCGAGCTCCCTTCACCAGGCGCAGGCGCTGGGCGTTGCCGACCACCAGCACGCTCGATGCGGCCATGGCGCCGGCTGCCAGCATGGGCGACAGCAGCAGGCCGAATGCGGGGTAGAGCAGGCCAGCGGCAACCGGGATCAGCAGGACGTTGTAGCCGAAGGCCCAGAACAGGTTCTCGTGGATGTTGCGCATCGTGGCGCGGCTGACGGTGATGGCGTCGAGCACGCCCCGAGGGTCGCCGCCGACCAGCACCACGTCGGCACTCTCGATGGCGACATCGGTGCCGTTGCCGACGGCGATGCCAACATCGGCTTCGGCCAGAGCCGGGGCGTCGTTGATGCCGTCACCCACATAGGCAATTGTGCGGCCATTGCTGCGCAGGCCGCGGACGACCTCGGCCTTGTCCGCCGGCAACACCTCGGCGCGGACCTCGTCGATGCCGAGCTCCCGGGCGATGGCGGTCGCGGTGCGGCGATCGTCACCGGAGATCATGGCGGTCTTCACGCCCAGCCGGTGCAGCGCGGCGATTGCCTCGGCGCTATGCGGCTTGACCACATCGGCGACGACGATGGCCGCGGCGGGCTTGCCGTTGATGGCAACGAAGACGGCGGTGCGGCCGGCTTGGGTGACCTGCTCGACCGTGGTGCGGAAGTCGCCGAGATCGAGACCTTCGAGCAGGCGTGTGGAACCAACCTGGACGCGCCGGCCCCCCACGGTCGCGGCAATGCCGCGGCCGGGCAGGGATTCAAATCCGTCAACGGGCGGGATGGCGAGGCCAGCCTGCTCGGCTGCCGCAACGATGGCGGTGGCGATCGGATGCTCCGAGCGGGACTCGGCGGCGGCAACCAGCGCCAGCACCTCGTCATGCTCGAAATCATCATCGAGGAGGATGTCGGTGAGGGCGGGCTTACCGACCGTCAGCGTACCGGTCTTGTCGAAAGCGACGATGTCCGCCCGCTGCAACTGCTGCAAGGCTTCGCCGCGGCGGAACAGGACGCCCAGTTCCGCTGCCCGGCCGGTGCCGACCATTATGGCGGTGGGCGTGGCAAGACCCATGGCACACGGACAGGCGATGATCAGCACCGCTACGGCGTTGACGAGAGCATAGCTCAGCGAGCCGCCCCAGATGGTCCAGGCGGCGAAGGTGACGAGCGCCACGAGGATGACGGCCGGCACGAACCAGAAGGTGACGCGGTCGACCACCTGCTGAATCGGCAGCTTGCCGGCCTGGGCGTCTTCCACCATGCGGATGATCTGGGCGAGCACCGTGTCGCTGCCGACGCGGGTGGCGCGGAAGCGAATGCTGCCGCTGGTGTTGATGGTGCCCCCGGTGACGCTGCCGCCCGCGGCCTTGGTGACCGGAAGCGGCTCGCCCGAAAGCATCGATTCATCGACATGCGCCTCGCCGTCGATGACGGTGCCGTCGACGGCGATCTTCTCGCCCGGACGGACGACGATGATATCTCCCACCCGCACCTCTGCCACGTCGATGTCGGCGGGGGTGCCGTGGCGCTCGACCCGCGCGGTGCGCGGCTGCTGGCGCACCAGCCGCTGGATGGCTTCACCGGTCCGCCCCTTGGCGAGGGCCTCGAGCAGGCGGCCGACCAGGATCAGGGTGACGATCACCGCTGCGGATTCGAAATAGACGTTGCGCGTACCCGGCGGCAGCAGCTGCGGGGCGAAGGTGACCACGGTTGAATAGAGCCAGGCGGCGCCGGCGCCGAGCGCCACCAGCGAGTTCATCTCCGGGGCGCCCCGTAGGAGGGCCGGGACGCCGATGCGGAAGAAGCGCCAGCCCGGCACGAACAGCACAAAGGTCGCCAGCGCGAAGTAGATGACATAGAGCGCGTCCATGCCGACCAGATCCATCAGCCACATGTGGAAGGGCATGTAGAAGTGGCCGAGCATCTCGGCGGCAAAGAGCGGGATGGTGGGGATCGCCGCGATGAGGACGTCCCGCCGCAGCACCGCGGCATCCTCGTCGTGATGGTGATGGCCCGCATGGTCGTGCCGGTGTTCCGGAGCGGGCGTGACGGTGGCGGTGTAGCCCGCCTTGCCGACGGCGGCGAGCAGGGGCGCCACCTCGGTCTTGCCGGCGAGTTCAACCATGGCGCGCTCGGTGGCCAGGTTGACCGAAGCCGACTTGACCTCCGGCACCTTGAGCAGGGCTCGCTCCACCCGCGCTACGCAGGAGGCGCAGGTCATCCCCGAGACATCGATGGAAACGGTGTGATTGTGGACGTGCTGGTTCATGGTTCTTACCTCGTCCCCAAGCATATAAGGCTTCCCATGATGGGAAGGTCAAGGGCGAACGTGCACTGCCAAACCCGTACGCCCCCGCACCCTCATTCGTGCATGGCAAGCTGCACCTGCCGCACCGGCCGCGCCACCAACCCATTCGGGTGAGGCGCGAAAAAGACTCCATGGTTTCAGTAAGATGAAGGCGAGAGGGGCAAATCTCAGCGCCGAGCCCCGTTTAACCCCGGATACAAATATGCCTATTCGCTGTGCATGGAGTGCATAACCGATGTGCAGTTGAGCCAACTACTAATCACGACCAGTCGACTCTACATAGAGGTCATCAAGCGAAGGGGAATTGAGAAATGAACATCCGTCAGCGTATCGCCAAGTTTGCCCAGTACCAGCGCACTATGCGCGAGCTCAGCGCGCTCGATCAGCGTCAGCTGCAGGACCTGGGTATCACCCGCGGCGACATCAAGGCCATTGCCAGCGGTACCTACGCCGGCAACTAAGCCTCGGCCTCAGGGCTGAACTGAAAAGGCGTCCATCCGGGCGCCTTTTGATTTTTCAGGATTCAGCGGACGAGGTCGGCAGCCTGGCGCCGAGGAAGCCGACGAGGTCGTCGGGTCGGATGCGGATCTGCAATCCGCGCTGACCGCCATTGAGGTAGATCTCGTCGTAGAAGGTGGCGAGTTCGTCGATCGCGGTGGGGACTGCCTTGCGCTGGCCCAGAGGGCTGATCCCGCCAACCTTGTAGCCCGTCAGGCGCTCCGCGTCGGCGGGCTTCATCATTTGCGCCGACTTGCCACCCAGCGCCGCGGCGAGCTTCTTCATGTTCACCTCCTCGTCGGAGGGCACGATGGCGCAGACGGGCTTGCCGTCGAGTTCAGCCATCAGCGTCTTGAACACCACCCCCGGGGGAACGCCCATGGCCTCGGCCGCCTGCAGCCCGACGCGCTCGGCACCGGGGTCGTAGTCGTAGCTGGCGAGTTCGAAGCGGATGCCCGCCTTGGCCAGGGCTTGAGTGGCAGGTGTCGTCTTGGACATGCCACTCTTCTAGGACAAAGCGGGCGGAGCGCAAGCGTCAGCGCTCGAGATGAGGTTTCAGCGCCCAGCGCGGATCGTCGGCGGGGTTCTGCAACTCCTCGATGCCGATGTCGCGCAGCACGTGCGGCGACAGGCTGAGGGACTGGATGGCGCGCCGGCGGCGTGCAGCTTCACTTGGTGTGCGCAGGGCCGCGGCGGGCAGGGCCAGCACAAACCCCAGAAGGCTCGGGAAGGTCACCATGTTAGCATCCGCCAGGCTTATGGCTGGCGTCCTCACGTTGTTGACATGCTCGGAAGAATGCGCCTGTTTGTGATGGCACTCCAACTAAGCGTCGATAAGGATGCATAAGGAGATTTGATGTGAGCACGCTGCCGCCGCTGACTGCCGTCCGCGCTTTCGAGGCGGTGGCCCGGCATCTGAGCTTCACCCGTGCCGCGGACGAACTTGGCATGACCCAGGCGGCCGTGAGCTACCAGATCAAGATGCTGGAGGAGCGGCTCGGTTCGCCGCTGTTCCTGCGCCGGCCGCGGCAGGTGGCGCTGACCGAACTCGGCGCCCGGTTGGCGCCGGAGGTGTCGCGCGCCTTCGACACGCTGCGGGAGGCGTTCGCCGAGTCGCGCGACCGGGCGGAGGGAACGCTGTCGCTGACGGTGGTGCCGACCTTCGCCAGCCGCTGGCTCGCGGCCCATATCGGACTGTTCCAGTTGCAGCGCCCGGACTTGGCGGTGCGCATCGACACCGCGCCGCACATTGTCGATTTCACCCGCGAGGATCTGGACGCAGCGATCCGCGCAACCCACACGCTGGGGCCGGGCCTGATGGGCGAGAAGCTGCTCAAGGTCGAATTTGCGCCCATGCTGCATCCCCGGCTGGTGGAGGAGTATCAGGTGCGCGAGCCGGCGGACCTGCTGCGCGTGCCGCAGATTTCGCCGGACGATCCGTGGCTGCCGGCCTGGCTACACCTGGCCGGGGTGCCGGATGTGGAGTTGCGGCAGAAGGCGTTCGTGTCGCTGGGTACCCAGCACCTTGAAGCAGCCGCAGCGATGGCGGGGCGCGGCGTCGCCATGCTGACCCCGCCCTTCTACCAGGAGGAGGTTGCGGCGGGGCGGCTGGTGCAGCCGTTCCCGACCGTTGGCTGGGAGGGGCACTACTACTATTTCGCCTATCCGGAGAGCCGGCGGAACTGGCCCAAGATCAAAGCCTTCCGCGCGTGGGTGGGGGCGGCGACAGCCCCGCGCAGGGCGCTGGAGCAGAGCTGAGGCCCCCCAGACGTGCGGAGGCCCGGCAGTGCTGCCGGGCCTCGATCTCGTCGTCTCGGGAGGAGCGAGGAGAACTCAGACGATGCCGCTCGAGCCCGCTTCGACGGCGGGGCGGATCTCGGCCACCTTCTGGCGGTAGCCGGCGGCGCGGTAGGTGGCGAGCAGGTCGATGGCGCCACCGTTCTCGAGGCGGGCCATGGCCAGGATCGGTTCGACATCGGTGCGGTACGCCAGGCGCAGGGCCTGGGTGGCGCCCAGCGCATCGTTGCCTTCCTGCGCGGCCTTGAGACCGGCGCGATCGACCAGCAGCGCTTGCGCATAGGCGCGCTGCACGTCGGCGGCCGACAGCATCAGCGACTCGATCGGGTCGGTCACATTGTGCGACTGGTCGAGCATGTGCGCCGGGTGGAAATCGGCGTTGCGGGTTTCGATGTCGACGAGTTCGTTGAACACCAGGAACAGGTGATAGGGATCGACCGAGCCGGCGTCGAGATCGTCATCGCCATACTTTGAGTCATTGAAGTGGAAGCCGCCGAGCTTGCCGGCCCCATGCAGGCGCGCC
>JAEZFJ010000466.1 GCA_023437755.1 Pseudomonadota bacterium | reverse complement strand
TTCCCCCTCAGCCTGTCGGCAGAGCCCTGCCGCACCGCCTCGATACCGCGGCGAAGCGCAGTCAGTGGCGACAGTCCCAGCACGATCTGCAGCCACGCCGCCAGGATCAGCAGCGAGCCGAGCAGGGTCAGCACCGCCGCCGCGTCGCTGTTGAAGCTGCTGATCGCCGCGTCGAGGGGGGCATGATCCTCGCCAACGGTCACGCGGAAGAAGCGAGGCCCTTGCGCTCCTTCCAGTTCCAGCACCTGCGTCAGCAACAGCAGGTGCCCTCCATTCGGCCCCCGCACGTGGCTCATCACCGCTTCACCGGCACCATCAGGGACGGCCAGCTCGAGATCCCAGAGGGAGCGGGAACGGGTGATTGCGCCGGTTTCGGCGTCCTCGATCTGCCAGTATTTGCCGCTCAGCGGCACCGAATACAGGGCGTCGGGTAGCGGAGCGGAGATCGCCGGGGTTTCCACCTCCGGCAGGATCACTGCCGCGAGGCGCCCCAGCGTCGCCTCCATGTCCGAGCGCATGGTGCGCTCGATATTGATGGCAAACAGATATTGCAGCACCACCGCCGCCGCCACCAGCGACAGCACCACCCAGAACAGCGCCAGCCCCATCAGCCGCAGGCGCAGCGACGAGAGGTTCATGCCTCCTCGCCCAGCGTGTATCCGAAGCCGCGGCGCGTCTTGATCACGTCGGCGCCGAGACGCTTGCGTACCCGCCCCACCAACACTTCGACCGCGTTCGACTCCCGCTCGAAATCCTGCGCATAGATGTGCTCGGTGATCTCGAGCTGCGACACGACACGGCCCCGCTGGTGCACCAGATAGGCGATCAGCTTGTACTCCTGCGGCGTCAGGTCGATCGGCGCCCCATCGAGGAATACCTGCATCTTGGCGGTATCCAGAAGGTAGCGCCCGAACGGCACCCGCGCCGAGGCGAGGCCGCTGGCCCGCCGCACCAGCGAACGGATCCGGGCGACGATCTCCATGACGTGGAAGGGCTTGACCACATAGTCGTCGGCGCCGGCCTCGATCCCGTCCACCCGCTCTTCCCATTGACCGCGGGCGGTCAGGATCAACACCGGCATGGTGCGGCCCGCATTGCGCCAGCGCTTGAGAATGGTCAGCCCGTCCACCTGCGGCAGGCCCAGGTCGAGGATCACCGCGTCAAAGGTCTCGGTGTCCCCGCGAAACCAGATGGTGTCCCCTTCGCTTTCGCGATCCACGGCGAAACCGGCGCGCGTCAGCGCCGTCACCAGTGTCTCGGCAATCCGGTCGTCGTCTTCGGCTACCAGCACCCGCATTATTGTCCCCGTACTGGAAGCCCGCTCTGGGCGTAGTAATATCTCACATCCACCCGGCCGCCGGGTGTCAGCACCTTGATTTCGTAGAGCAGAAAGCCCCGAAGGCTCACCAATCGTGCGTCGATCATCTGTCCGCCCGTTCTCGCCTCGAGGTCCGGCAGGATCGTTTCCAGCGGCACTGCGCGTCCCGATTGCACCGCCTCCAGTGCGGCCCGCTCGGATGCGCCGCCAACTGGTGGGCCCGGCGACTGAGCGGCCACGCCCGGATTGACCGGAGGGGGCAGATTGACAGAAGAGGGCACGTTCGGAGCGCCCGGCCCACCGGCGCCGCCCGGAGGCCCGCCCCCCTGGTTGCCATTGCCACCCTGTCCCGGATTGCCGGCACCACTATTCCCGCTCCCGCCCGGATTGGCCGGCGGTCCACCGCCACCGCCATTGCTACCGGCATTGGAGTTTCCCGGCGGTCCCCCACTGCCACCCCCGCTCTGTCCGGCATTCGAGTTTTCTGGCGGACCGTTGCCGTTGCCCTGCGCAGAAGCGGTCCCGGCGCCAAGCGCGAGACACAACAGCATCGGCAACAGACACAACACGCGAACCATGAACATCGGCAGGACTCTACGGGGTTCAAGCTGACAGGACGCTGACGGACCCTCTCACGCCTCCCTCAGCACCGTGGTGTTAGTGTGGCCCCGTTGACTTCCAAACGTCCCATGCTTCGCAAGTGCTTTGGAGCGTCGGCTGAGAAAGGGCACCAGCGGCAAACTCCGCCCCGCGCTGCTGGTGCCCTTCTTTTTTCCCTATTTGCCCGCGTCGTTGACGGGCAATCGGTCGAACTGCCGGAAGCTGGGCAGCGCCAGCGGCATCAGCGTCACCACCAGATAGCAGCCGCCCGCAATCAGCAGGGCAGCATCGAGGCCGAGGCCGGCGATCAGTGCGCCACCCACCAGCCCACCAAACGGGATCAGCCCCCAGCTGATGGCCCCGATCAGCGCCATGAGGCGCCCCACCAGCGCCGCGGGGGTGCGCTCGAAGCTGATGGCCGACGGGATGGGGTTGAGGAAACCTGAGGCGAACCCGCCAATCACCAGCATATATTTGCAAAGAGGTGTTTGCGATCTACACGAGAGCCGCGATCGCCTCCTCCAGCGTCTGCAGCATGTCTCGTCGGCCGCCATCCGGCAGCGCCAGCCGGAGCCGCTGTACGCTGTGGTCGTTGTAGAGGCTGACCATGAAGTCCTCGATACCGAGGCGGTCGTACGCGCTGATCGGCACGGGGACGGTTTCGGTCACGAGCCTCACATCGCGCTGGGCGCACAGATCCATGATCAGGCCGAGGGCAGGGGAGGCGTCGGCGCGTGCCCGGCGGTACTCGAGAATGTCCTCGGCACTGTTGTCGTCTGCGAACTGGTGATCGACGAACGCATCGATCAGCGCGGCCACCAGCATCGCCTTGCGCGCCGAGAGCGGCGCCGCCTGCGCCTGCCGCCACGCTGCCTCCAGATAGGCGTGGTGCCAGTCGAGGTCAGGCAAGATGCTTGCGGAAGAACTCGAGGGTGCGGGCAGACGCCTTGGTGCACGCCGCTTCGTCGAACTTGTCGGGGCGGTCGCTGTTGCAGAAGCCGTGGCCCGCTGGATAGACGTGGATCGGCACGCCCGGGTGCCGCGCCTTCAGCGCCTCGATCTGTTCCAGCGGAATACCGGTGTCCTGCCCGCCGAAGTGCATTTCCAGCGGGATCGATGGTTCGAGCTCGATATAGTTCGGAATACCGCCGCCATAATAGCCGGACGCCGCGCTGAGCCCCAGGCCGTGGTGGGCGGCGCGCCAGCTCACCGCTCCACCGAAGCAGTAGCCGGTGATCCCGACCTTGCCCGCTTCGGCCGCAGCGCCGACGGCTGCCTTGACGTCGAGCAGGGCAGTGTCATGGCTGAACCGCTTCAGCATCTCGCCGATCACCTTGAACTGCTCGGGCCCGTAGTCCTCGCTCTCGTAGCCGAACTCCACCCGGTCGAACATGGCGGGTGCCACTGCCAGATAGCCGTGCCGCGCCCACCGGTCGACGACGCTGCGGACCCAGCTATTGAGCCCCCACACTTCCTGGATCACCACCACGCCGCCCTTTGGCGGCCCTTCCGGTCGCGCCCGGTAGGCGTTGAGGGTGAAGCCGTCCTCCGCCGTCAGCGTGATCCGCTCGCCCATGGTGCTCTCCTTCTAGCCGCCTGTCACACTCATATGCCGCGCCACCGCCGGCTCCGGCCGGGTGCGGTCCAGCACGAAATCATGGCCCTTCGGCTTGATCCGCATGGCGTGGTCCAGCGCTGCATCCAGCCCCTCGGGGCCGCCCTCGCGCAGCGCATCACGCAGGTTCACCTGGTCGTCCTGTCCCAGGCACAAAAACAGCTGCCCCGTCGCGGTCAGCCGCACGCGATTGCAGCTCTCGCAGAAATTGTGGCTCATCGGCGTGATGAAGCCCAGCGTGCCCCCCGTTTCCGCAACATGGACGTAGCGCGCCGGTCCGCCGGTGCGCTTGGTGGTCGGGGTCAGCGTGAACCGCTGCGACAGCTTGCCGTGAAGTTCGCGCAGCGGCAGGTAGCTGTCGACCCGGTCGATGCCGACTTCCCCCAGCGGCATGCCTTCGATCAGCGTCAGCCCCATGCCGAGGCCATGGGCCCAGTGCAGCATCGGTTCGATCTCGTCGTCATTGATGCCGCGCATCGCCACCATGTTGATCTTGATGGCGAGACCCGCCGCCTGTGCCGCCTCGATGCCCGACAGCACGTCCGCCAGCCGCCCGCGTCGCGTGATGGCCGCGAACCGGTCGGCGTCGAGCGTGTCGAGTGAAACATTGATCCGCCGCACCCCGGCCGCGGCAAGTCCAGGCGCGTGCCGGGCCAGCTGGCTGCCATTGGTGGTGAGGGTCAGTTCCTCCAGGCCGTTGCCGATGCGCTGGCCGAGGGTGTCGACCAGCCGCATGATGTCCCGGCGCACCAGCGGTTCGCCGCCGGTCAGCCGGATGCGCGTCGTGCCGCGGGCGATGAAGGCGCCGGCGATCGCTTCGATCTCCTCGAAAGCCAGCACGTCCTTCTTGGGCAGGAACGTCATGTCTTCCGCCATGCAGTAGACGCAGCGGAAGTCGCAGCGATCCGTCACCGAAATACGCAGGTAGGAGATCCGTCGACCGAAGCCGTCGATCAGCGGGCGGGCGGGGGCAGGGGCGCTCATGTGGTCAGTGTAGAGCCGCCAGAAGGCATTGGCGAGGCACAACGAAAAAGGGCCGCTGATGCGGCCCTTCGTCAATCCGAGGCTTGGCGCCTTAGTGCTTCACCACCACCAGCGCCCCGACCTGCACGCGATCATAGAGGTCGATCACGTCGTCATTGGTGAGGCGAATGCAGCCCGACGACACGGCCTGTCCGATCGACCACGGCTCCGAGGTGCCATGCAGGCGGTAGAGGGTCGAGCCGATATAGAGGGCACGGGCGCCGAGCGGATTGTCCGGGCCACCCGGCATAAATGCCGGCAGGTCGGGAACGCGCTTGCGCATGGCCGGCGGCGGCGTCCAGCCCGGCCACTCGGCCTTGCGGGTGATGCGGTGCGAGCCGGACCAGGTGAAGCCCTCGCGGCCCACACCGATCCCGTAGCGCAGCGCCTTGCCGTCTTCCATCACGAGGTAGAGGCGGCGCTCGCTGGTGTCGACCACGATGGTGCCGGGCTTATAATTGGTCGCGTAATCGACGATCTGCTTGCGGATCGGGCTGCCGGCACGCGGCGTGTGGGCGGGGATCGATCCTTCTTCCACCCACGCATTCAGTTCCGGGCTATAGACACGCGCCGCCGTCGCCGGCAGCGACAGGCTGGCGGAAAGAAGAACGGACAGGACGATCGCGATCGCTGACTTCAACTTCATCATCTGACGACTTGGCCTCTGGCAGGGGAACACTGGCTCGATTCGCCGTCCCCTTAATGAGCGGTTGCATATTCACTTAGCAGAGGCGCGAACAGAGGCGGCTGCCCCTCTCTCGCCACAGTTGCCGCAGGATGAACACACAGTGTTGCTAGACAGTTACAGTCCAGCCTGTTCACTAATCCGTGAACGCTTCCCGCCGGCGCGCTTGACTTCGCACCGATAGGGGCACTACGCCCCACCCATACGGAGGGGCACCGCATGAGCGAAGAGATGAAGCGTGAGGCCGCCGCGATGGCGCTGGGCGATGTCCGCCCCGGAATGCGTCTCGGGCTCGGCACCGGCTCCACCGCGCGGCATTTCGTGGACCTGCTCGGCGAGCGCGTCCGGCAGGGGCTCGAGGTCCTCTGCGTCCCCACCTCCGAGGCCACCGCCCGGCAGGCGCGAGACCTCGGAATTCCCCTGTCCGACCTCGACACCCTCGACCGCCTCGACCTCACCGTCGATGGCGCCGACGAGACCGACGCGCACATGAACCTCATCAAGGGTGGCGGTGGGGCCCTGCTGCGCGAGAAGATCGTCGCTGCCGCCTCCGACCGGATGATCGTCATTGCCGACTCGAGCAAGCTCGTCGAGACCCTCGGCCGCTTCCCTCTGCCCGTGGAGGTCAACCCCTTCGGACTGGGCGTCACCGAGCGATCGGTTGCCGCTGTGCTTGCCGCCCATGGCGCCGAAGGGCAGCTCAAGCTGCGCCGCACGGCGGCAGGCGAGCCCTTCCTCACCGACGGTGGACACCTGATCCTTGATGCTTTTTTTGGCCGCATTTCGCAGCCAGAAGCGCTGTCTCGCGCACTTCTCGACATTCCCGGCGTGGTCCAGCACGGGCTGTTTCTGAATATGTGCAACAAGGCTTATGTGGCAGGGCCGGATGGCGTAAGAACGCTTGTGGCCAACGAGACAAGGA
>JAEZFJ010000446.1 GCA_023437755.1 Pseudomonadota bacterium | reverse complement strand
GAAGATCACCGATGCAGAGGAAAAACGCATCGCAGCGCTGGTGAAGCAGGCGGCCGGCTGAGGCTGCTGTCGAAATCTGGCACGGCCGCCCGTCATCATTAAACCAGGCACGGAGGAGGCGTCATGGCGGCCGAAGACAGCGCGTACGGATCGATCACTATTCGCGGCGCACGCGAGAACAACCTCAAGAATGTCTCGCTCGACATCCCGAAGCGTCGGATCACGGTGTTCACCGGGGTATCCGGCTCCGGCAAGTCGTCCCTCGTCTTCGGCACCATTGCGGCGGAATCGCAGCGACTGATCAACGAGACCTATCCGGCGTTCGTGCAGCAGTTCATGCCCCATTACGGCCAGCCCGACGGCGACCTTCTGGAAAACATCTCGGCTGCCATCATCGTCGACCAGCAGCGGCTCGGGGGCAACTCCCGCTCAACCGTCGCCACCGTCACCGACACGGCGCAGATGCTGCGGGTGCTGTTTTCGCGGCTGGCGGCCCCCCGGCTCGGCCCGCCCGGGCTCTACAGCTACAACGACCCGCGCGGCATGTGCCCCGACTGCGAGGGCATCGGCCAGGTTGCGGCCATGAACATGGCGGCAGTGATCGACGAGAGCAGATCCCTCAATGGCGGTGCGCTGCTGCCCAAGGACTTCGCCGTCGATTCCTGGTGGTGGGAGATCTTCAGGAACTCCGGCCTGTTCGACATGGACAAGCCGGTCGAGAAGTATGGCGAGGAAGAACGGCACAACCTCCTCCACCTCGATGATGGTCGCAAGATCAAGGTGGGCAAGATCGGCCTCACCTATGAAGGCGTCGTCGCCAAACTCAAGAAGGGCCTCGGCGCCAAGGATCCGGATTCGCTGCAGCCGCATGTCCGGCTCGAATACGACCGCATCTTCACCCGGCAAACCTGCCGGGCCTGCGGTGGCACGCGTCTCAACGCCGCTGCTCTCAACAGCCATGTCGCTGGCAGGAACATCGCCGCGCTGTCGGCCATGCAGGTCTCCGACCTTGCCCGCTTCGTCCGCACCATCGATGCCCGCGAGGTCAAGCCGATGGTGGATGCGCTGGGAGCGCGGCTCGACAATCTCGTCACCATCGGGCTCGGCTATCTCAGCCTTGATCGCGAGAGTGCCACCCTCTCCGGCGGCGATTCGCAGCGGGTCAAGATGGTGCGCCACCTCGGCTCATCGCTGACCGACATCACCTATGTCTTCGACGAACCCTCTGTCGGCCTTCATCCGCACGATGTCGGCCGGCTTGCCGGGCTGATGCAGCAACTGCGAGACAAGGGCAACACCGTGCTGATCGTCGAGCACAAGCCCGACATGATCCGCATCGCCGACCATGTCGTCGACATGGGCCCGCTCGCCGGCTCCAAGGGTGGCGAGATCGTCTATCAGGGCGACTACCAGGGCCTGCTGACCTCTGGCACCCTCACCGGCAACCACATCACCCGCCACCAGCCGATAAAGACGGACGTCCGCACGAAGACGGGCGACCTCCGCATCGAGCACGGCCGGCTCAACAATCTCAAGGACGTGTCCGTCAGCATCCCGCAAGGTGTGCTGACGGTGGTTACCGGCGTCGCCGGTTCTGGCAAGTCGTCCCTGATCCAGGGGTGTCTGCCGGCCGCATATCCCGACACCGTCATCATCGACCAGAACCTCGCCCGCGGCTCCCGTCGCTCCAACACCGCCACCTATACCGGAATTCTAGATGGCGTCCGCAAGGCCTTCGCCAAGGCCAACGGTGTCGAGGCCTCCCTGTTCTCCGCCAATTCCAAGGGTGCCTGCCCGGACTGCAATGGCCTTGGCGTGATCTACACCGACCTCGCCCATCTCGATCCGATGGTCACCACCTGCGAGACCTGCGAAGGCAAGCGCTTCCTGCCCGAAGTGCTCGAACACCAGTTGCGCGGCAGGTCCATCGCCGACGTCTACGACATGAGCGTCGAGGACGCGGCCAAGTTCTTCACCGAACCCGCCATCGCCCGCATTCTCACCGGCCTCGTCGATGTCGGCCTCGGCTACCTCACCCTCGGGCAGCCGCTCTCGACCCTCTCGGGCGGCGAGCGCCAGCGGCTGAAGCTCGCCGCAGAGCTCGGCAAGCAGGGCAACATCTACGTCCTCGACGGCCCACCACCGGCCTCCACATGAACGACGTCGACACCCTGATCGGCCTTTTCGACCGCCTGGTCGATGCCGGTTCCACCGTCGTGGTCATCGAGCACAATCTCGATGTCATCTCCCGCGCCGATTGGGTCATCGACCTCGGCCCGGGCGCTGGCCACGAAGGCGGGGCCGTCCAGTTCGAAGGTGTGCCGGCGGCGCTGGCAGAGGCAACGCACTCACTGACCGGCCAGGCGTTGGCAGGGCGGTAGGACGTTCCTACGGCAGCTGCGTCTCGCGCCGCTCGCCGTTTTCGCTTGGCTCCACCAGCTCGTCGTCGACCTCGGTCTCCGGCCGGTCTTCGCCGCTGGCGAGTTCGTCGTGCCACTTGCCGTCGGCGGTCTGGTAGCGGATCGCCTCGGTTTCGCCGGTCTGCTGCTGGCGGTCGGCCGCCGCGACCGCGGCATCCAGCGCCGCCTGGTGCGTGGGGAAGGTCTCCGAGAACACGTCGCCCACCTTGTAGGCGAAGCCGCCATCATGTTCGACGACGTCGTAGATCACACGGGTCATGGCTTGCTCCTTGTCTGGCGGGTAAACACCCGCCAGCCCGGAGCGGTTGCGCTCAGCGCCAAGTGAAGACGCGCGTCACCGAGTAGTTGAACACCGAACTCATCAGCGCCCCCGCCAGGCCCGCCAGCAGCGGCACCTGCTCGTACTGGTAGATCATCGCCGCCACCGACACATTGGCCAACGCGCCGATCGAACAGGCGGCATAGAAGGCCAACAGCCCGCGCAGCACCTTCCAGCCGCGGAGCTTCCGGTCGGCATAGGTCAGCACGTTGTTGAGAAAGAAGTTCCAGGTCATCGCGACAACCGTCGCCACCAGCTGCGCCAGGATGAACTCGGTCTTCAGCACATCGACGAACAGCCACAGCGTCGTCAGGTGCACCGCGATGCCGGAAAAGCCCACCAGCGAGAACAGGAGGAAGCTGGTCGGCAACACCCCGCCGGAGAGCTTGGACAGCCACAACCCGCCGAACTGCAGCGCCACCAGCGGGCTCATCTTGCTTTCACCCGCATGGCGCGGCCGGAAGGTATAGGGCACCTCCGCCACCGCCGGCGGTGTGCCGCGGCGCGCGGCCGTGATGACGAGGTCGAGCAGGATCTTGAAGCCCTCGCTCGACAGGTGCGGGGCCACATCGAGGATCAGGTCGCGGCGCGCCGCGAAGAACCCGCTCATCGGATCGCTCAATTGCTGCCCGGCAACAAGGGACGACAGCCTGGTCGCCGTTCGGCTGCCCCAGGCGCGGATGGCCGAGAAGCCTTCACCGGTCGAGCCCTCGGCGGAATAGCGCGTGCCCACCGCAATGTCCGCGCCCGCCTTCACCTTGGCCAGCAGTTGCGGCAGCGCCGCCTCGTCGTGCTGCAGGTCCCCGTCGATCACCGCCACATAGGGTGCGTTGGTCGCCAGCATGCCCTCGATCACGGCCGAGGAGAGGCCCCGCCGCCCGACGCGCTTGATGCAGCGGAAATTGTGCCAGCGGTGCCCGAGCTCCCAGACGAGTGCGGCGGTGCCGTCGGGGCTGTTGTCGTCGACCACCAGCATCTCCCAGCCGATACCGTCGAGGGCGACGGCCACGCGCTGGTAGAGCTCCTCGAGATTACCGCGCTCGTTGAAGGTGGGCACCACCACCGCCAGCTCCACCGGGCCCGGCTGGTGCGGGATTTCGCGGGGAGGCAGCGGGACCTGATAGGTTACAGGCGACATGGGCACGCGCTCCTACGGAGTGGCGGTTTGCGGGGGACGGGCAGCAGCGCGCCGCATCTCGGCGGTGCGCGTGAGAACAAAGGCAAGAGCAACGAGAACAAGGAGACCGGCGCCGAGCATCAGCCCGTCGCTGACCGGGTGCGGCGGCACGGCGGCCTTGACCGCCTGCAGCAACAGGCTGAGCACCGTTCCGGTGGCGAACACCGCCAGGCCTTGCCGCCCCATCAGCCGCAGCGGCGAAGCCCAGCGGCTCGCCGCCCACCGCTGCATCACCGGCAGCGACGCGATCACGTAAAACAGCGCCAGCGCATGCAGCAGCCGGGGCAGGGCGAGATAACTCTTGTCGAACCAGGTGATGTAGAAGGGCAGCCCCATGCGACTGAGCCAGCCGAGCACCTCGCGCCCGGCAGCCCCGAAGTCGGGGATCTTCACCCACAGGAGCACGAGCACCAGCAAGGCCGCGCTGGCCAGGAACAACCACGGATTGGTCGGCACGAAGCGCTGTCCGCGCTTCATCGCCATGCCGCATAACAGTCCCAGCACGAACAGCACTTGCCAGGACAGGGGATTGAAGAACCAGCCGCCGGAATTGGGGTAGTTCGGCAGGTTGAGCCTGAACTGGCCGGCGATCGCCCAGAGCAGGATCGAGCCGGCAAGGAGCCACATCGGCTTGCGCAACCCGAGGGTGATGAACAGCGGCGTCACCAGCAGCAGCGTAAGATAGAGCGGCAGGATGTTGAGATAGCCGAGCTGGTGCGTCAGCAGCGGCAACCCGATCATCGCCGCCAGCGGGTTGCTGAAAAGCGGCTCGAGATTGTTCTTGGTCAGCAGCTCATAGAGCCCGAAGAAGTGCGCCGCGCCGGCGAAGATGCCGAGCGCCATGGCGGTGATGGCAAGGTGCACGAAATAGAGCTGCCGCGCCCGCGCCCATGGCCGCGCTACTGCCAGCCACAGCGGCGTGCCGTTGCTGAAGGCGCCGGAATAGGCCAGCCCCGCCGCCATTCCAGACATGAACACGAAGGCCTCCGCCGCGTCGGAAAAGCCGAAATTGCGGTTGGTGAACTGCTCGTAGACAGTGCCGGGCACGTGGTTGATGAAGATCATCACCAGCGCGATGCCCCGGAACATGTCGAGCCGTTCGTCGCGCTGCCCCGGGGGCAGGGGGTCATTGCCCGCCATCACCTGCCGCATCAGCGGCACCCTCTCCCAGAAGGTGGGCTTACGCTGGAGCATGCGTCTTCTCCAGCATCGCCGCACCCGTCTCGAGCGGCATGTCGTTCCGCCAGGAAGCAAGGATGCGGATGTTCTCTGCCATCACCGGCGAAGGCGCGTGCTCGGCCCGGCTGGTGAACAGCCGCCCCCGTGCCCAGCCGCCATCGCCCAGCGACGTGGCCCAGATGATCACCGGCGCCAGCACCGCTGGTGCCGCCACCGGCAGCAGCCAGGCGACATAGCGCGGCGCCGCGATCGTCATGGCCGCGATGGCAACGAGCCCGAGCAGGCTGATCCACCAGCTGGTCCTGAATGCTGTCCGCAGCGGTACCCGCCGCGCGTCGCGTTCCGTGGCGGGCCAGCCGCCGTCCAGCCCGAGCAGGATCTGGATCACCGCCCGGCTCTGGAAGGCGAGCAGCACGGGCGCGATCAGCGTCGACAGCACCACCTCCGCCAGCACCGACAGTGCCACCTGCAGGTTGCCGCCGAAGCGGCGGTTGTGCCCGTCCAGGGCGCCGCGGATCACGATGGCGAGCTTGGGCAACAGCAGCGCCCCCGCCACGCCGAGCCCCAGCACCAGTGGTGTCGAATCCCAGCGGATGCCGCCGCGGTCGGGAAACACCGTTGCCAGAATGCTCGTCGCCAACAGCGCCAGCCACAGCGGCGAGACGGCATAGGCCATGATGCCCTGGACGAAGGTGAACCGGCTCCACATCTTCAGGCCCGGCGCAAACACCAGGCGCCGGTGCTGCAGATTGCCTTGGCACCAGCGCCTGTCGCGCTTGGCGTGCTCCACCATGTTCTCCGGACCATGCTCGAAGGAGCCGCCGAGCTCGGGGTCCACCTCGACCTTCCAGCCGCCGCGCGCCAGAAGAGCCGCCTCGACATAATCGTGGCTGAGGATATGCCCGCCATAAGGCGGTTTCCCCGACAGCACCGGCAGGCCGCAACATTGGGCGAAGGCCTTCATCCGCACGATGGCATTGTGCCCCCAATAAGGGCCTTGCTCACCCTGCAGCAGTGCCATGCCGCGCGCGAAATAGGGGGACAGGTAGGACGACGAGAACGCCATCATCCGCGCAAACACGGTATGGGCGCCGATCACCTCGGGCACGGTCTGCAGCAGCCCGAGACGGCTGTCCTGGTCCATGCGTGCGGCCATGGCCGCCATGGTCCCGGCTTCCATCAGGCTGTCGGCGTCGAGGATCAGCGCGTAGTCGTAAGCGCCGCCGGAGCGGGCGATGAAATCCTCGATATTGCCGGCCTTGCGACCCACATTGCGCTCGCGCCGGCGATAGAAGATGCGGCCAGCGGCCTGCGGCTCACGCAACAGCAGCTCGAATGCCGCCGCTTCCTCGGCGGCCACGTCGAGCGCCGTGCTGTCGGAAAGAATGGCGAAGTGAAACCGGTCCGCAAGCCCGAGTTCGACCAGGTGCCGGTTCATGGCGGCGATGCGGGCAAAGGTTTCGACTGGATCCTCGTTGTAGATCGGCACCAGCACGGCCGTCATGCCCTTCGGCCGCGTCCACGCGCTGGGCTTCCGCACCGGTGCGAACGCTCCAAGGATCCCGGTCAGCCCGCCCCACAGCAGCCAGAACACCGTCATCGTCAGCAGGATGCCGCGCATCCAGTCCAGAGCGGTGGGGCGGTTGCCGCCGATCAGGTCGAGAAAGGCCCAGCCGGCCGCAAGGCTCGCTGCAGCGGCAACGGCAAGGGTGGCAGCCCGCAGCTGCTCAGCCCTGCCCATGAGCGTCCCCAGGGTACATCGGTTTATGGCCGCTGCCAGACCAGCAGCATCGATCGCAGCAGGTCCAATATGGAGCCGCGCTGGCGTTCCAGCGTCTGCTTGGGCATCGGCATCGGCGCGTCGGGAAGGCCTTGGTACAAAGAGAAATCCTGATGCTTCATGCCACGGCTCCGCGCCACTGGTAGATCCAGGTTTCGGTGAGCGGACGGTCCTCGGTGCCGACGCTGGCCTTGAGTTCGATCAGCGTCTGCCCGGTTGTGTCCACGTCCAGCACAAGCCGCCACATCCCGTTCGCGGGGATGCGGGAGAAGGCGGTGGATACGATGCTGCCGGCCGAAACCGTGGCCTCAACGTCGAACGGCGTGTCTGGATGCATCTGCAGCAGCTCACCACCGGCGAAATCGATGACGAATTTCCGAAGTGTTGCAGCATTGGCAACACCGGAGACTCCGCCGAGGCCGACTCGGGTTTGCGCCACGTGGGCGAGCGGGGCATCGGGGTCGGGCAAGAGGTCGCCCCAGACCAGCCGATAGCTGTATTCGCGCTCGTCGCCGGCAGCGATCGGCTCCTCGGGAATCCAGAACGCAACGATGTTGTCGTCGGCCTCGAGCTTGGACGGAATCTCGATCAGCCGCACCGAGCCCTGTCCCCACGCGCCGATCGGCTCCACCCTGAGCGACGGGCGGCGCTCGTAATGGGCGCCCGCATCCTGGTAGGTCTCGAACTGGCGTCCGCGCTGATAGAGGCCGAACGACTTGACGGCAGGGTCGTGAAGATAGGAATTGCCGAGCCAGGCGGCATTGCTCAGCGGCCGCCACATCGGCTGGCCCTCGGACGGCTCGAGCAACAGGCCGTTGCTGTCATGCACCTGCGGGCGGTAGTCGTCGAAGCCCGCGCGATTTGTGTCGTCGAACAGGAACATCGATGTCAGCGGCGCAATGCCCAGTTCCGCCACCGCCTCGCGGAAGAAGAGGCGTGCAGTGACCTCCATCACCGTTTCCTGCCGGCCTTCCCCTGCCGGGTGGATCACGAACCGATACGCCCCGGTGACGCTCGGGCTCTCGAGCGCCGCATAGAGCGTCATCGGCCCGGCCTCGGCCGGCTTTTCGAGGTAGAACTCGGAGAAACGCGGGAACTCCTCGGGCCCGTCGCGCCAGGAGTTGATCAGGAGCCCGCGCGCGCTCAGCCCATAAATGTTGTCGCGCCCGAGGGCGCGAAAATAGCTTGCGCCGAGGAACGAGACGAGTTCGTCCGCCGCTTCCGGCCGGTTGAGGGGATAGTTGATGCGAAAGCCGGCAACGCCCGGGAAGGTGGCGGTCTCCGCCGCTTCCTTCATCTCGCCGTCCATGAAGTAGTTGAAGTCGTCGGCCGCGAACTCGATCGAGTGGCTGTCGCCATTGACGATCTCGGATACGCTCACCGGCTCCTTGAACAGCCACCCCATCGGGAAGCCATGGACCTGGTAGCCGTGCCCGTCCTCCAGCCACTTGGCGCGTTCGGTGTTGAACTGCACCCGCCGATATCCGTCATAATCGAGATTGGCGTAGAAGGCCGAAGCGAGCGGCGCCGGCGGTTGATGTGGCTGCGCCGCCAGATCTCTCATCCGTTGCGAGAAGGACTCGAAGTCGAACGGTCCGGACTGAGGGGTGACTGCGCTCGCGGCAGGCGTGAGCGCCGTGGTGGACACAAGCAGGGCTGTAGCCGCCGCGCCTTTGAGAAACGTGCGGCGGGACGCAAGATACGCTGAGTTACTGGGCATGGTGACGCTGGGAAGAACCGGCTTGATATCCATCAACTTCCCGCAACGCCGTCGAGGTGTGAAAGTTGTGGCATGGCGGGCATGCGCCACACGCATGTTTGAACAGTCGGGTTCCGCGTTACGACGACCGGGGTTCGAGGGGTAGCCAGCGTGCAGGATGTCGCTTTGTCACGGCAGGACGCCGCGGTGCCCGGATGGGCCGTCCGTCTGGCGATCATTGTCGTGTTCGCCGGCCTCGGTCTCTTGATCCGCTTTCTGGCTTATCGCTTCGCCGTTCCCGACGCCGAGCCCGTCGACTTCTTCAAGGTGATGTGCCGCTGGGACTGCGAGTGGTACGTCCGTCTCGCGGAAGAAGGCTACGACCCCTTCCCGACGCCCAAGATGATCAACGCGGCGAACTGGGCCTTCTTCCCGCTCTATCCCATGCTGGTCGGCCTGCTGCGCCAGCTGACCGGTCTCCCCACGCTCCAGCTCAGCGGCGCGGTTTCGATCCTTGTCAGCATGGGCACAGCGCTCGTCGCCTGGCCACTGCTCGGGCGCAACCTGCGTGCCTTCACCCTGTTCGCCGCCTTCCTCCTCGCCGGGCCGTTCTCGTTCTACTTCACGACGTTCTTCACCGAGACGCTGTTCATCTTCCTCACCGTTGCCGTGTTCGCCGCCCTCCAGCGACGGCACTGGCTGCTGGCCGGTGTCCTGGCGGCGGGTCTCTCCGCCACCCGCATCGTCGGTGTGTTCATTGTCTTCGCCATCCTGTGGGAGGTGTGGGTGGCACATCGGGAGCGTGGCGGCACCTGGCGCGACGTCATCCCGGCAACCCTGGCGCGGCCGGAACTGGTGCTGACCTTCGCCCTCGCCCCGCTCGGGCTCTTCGCCTACATGGCTTTCCTCCACTTCCACATCGGCGATGCCCTTGCTTTCCAGCACGTCCAGCGCGCCTGGGGCCGTCCCTTCGGGCTGCCGCCGGTTTTCATCTGGAACGGGCTCACCAACCTGCCGGGGGAGGGCTGGTGGCCCACCGCCTCCCAGTTCCTCGCTGCTGCTTCGGTGGCGGGTTACCTGCTGATCGCCGGTCTTGTGCTGACCGGCCGCATCGGCATGGCCATTTACGCCTTTATTGCCCTCACCCTGCCGCTGTTTGCCGGCCTGGCCTCCATGGTCCGCTTCGTCGCCGGCATGGGGCCCCTGTCGCTGCTGCTCGCCGACCTTCTCGGCCGCAGCCGCGTCGGCTTCGTGCTCGGCATGCTGCTGCTTCTCGTCGGCGGTTGGTACGGCACCCACGGCTGGCTCGACTGGAACCTCGCCCTTGTCTAGCACCACGATCTTCAACCGGCCGGCCATCCGCTGGGGCGCCAACGCTCTCGCTGCCGCGCTCTTCGCCTTCGAGGCCGGGGTGGTCTGGCTGATGCTCCATCCCGACGTGCCGGAGGATTTCCGCGCCTACTACATCGATCGCAGCACCACCTGTCTCAACCAGCCTGTGCCCGGAACCTACGCTTTCGGCACCGTGGTGGACTTCACCTCCGACGGCCGCGAGCAGGCGATGCCGCTCCGCGTCTGCGGCTGGGAAGGGCCCGCTGGCGACGGTACCCACGCCGTCGGCACCAGTTCGCGCCTGCGTTTCCGTGGAGAACCGCAGCCGGGTAGCCACGCGCTGGTGCTCGACCTTGCCGCTATTACCCGCGACGGTGAACCCCAGCCGCAGCGCGTCGAGGTGCTGATCGATGCCGACCTCACCGCCACCCTGGACGTCGCGCTGCCCGAGCCGCAGTCCTTCAGCCTCCCCGTGCCTGAGGACGCCCTCGCCGACGGTACGCTCGAGCTCATCCTCCGCTTCCCCGATGCCGTGCAGATGGGGCCGACCGATCCGGACACCCGCTACCGCTCCGTCAAACTCACCCGCGCCGGGCTTGTGCCCGCCGGCCGGATTGCCCTAGGGAATTGAGGTTGCGCCGGACTTTGGAACGATATTGCCCGACGGGGCGTTCAAGGGGGTTGATTGGACAAGGGCAAGCTTATGGATCAGGTACTGGCGTCCCTCGGGGAGGAGGGGCGGTTTCGCATTCTTCTGGATGCGATTACCGACTACGCCATCTACATGATCTCGCCGGACGGAACGGTGTCGAGCTGGAATGCCGGCGCGGCCCGTCTCAAGGGCTATTCGGAAGCGGAGATTCTGGGACAGAACTTCGCGCGCTTCTACACGCCTGAAGACCGCGAGCGTGGCCTGCCCCAGCGGGCCCTGCGGATCGCCGCCGATGAAGGCCGCTTCGAGAGCGAAGGCTGGCGCATGCGCAAGGACGGCACACGCTTCTGGGCGCACGTCGTGGTCGATGCCATCCGCGATTCCGCTGGCCGCCTGATCGGCTTCGCCAAGGTCACCCGCGATCTCACCGAGCGCCGCACCGCCCAGCTCGCCCTTCAGGCCAGCGAGGAGCAGTTTCGCCGCCTTGTCGAAGGCGTCACCGACTACGCCATCTACATGCTGTCCCCCGAGGGCATCGTCACCAACTGGAACGC
>JAEZFJ010000430.1 GCA_023437755.1 Pseudomonadota bacterium | reverse complement strand
ACCTTGTGCCGCTGCATCAGCCCGTTCAGCGTCGTGCCGTAGTCGCGGTAGTAGCTCTTCTGGAGTTCCCGCGCCCCGGCGAAGTCGAGCCGGGTCAGGTCCATCACATATTCGGTGATCCGCACGTCGATCTGCGCGAACAGGTTGCAGGTGCGCGGATAAAGGGTGGTGTCGAGATCGAACACCCAGTCGGTCACGTGGCTGAGGGAGCGGACAACGGGTGGAGTCAGATCGTTCATGCGGCCAGTGTGCCGCATCGGGACGAAAAATTCTCTTAAATAATGGGAGAGCCGCCTCGGAGGGCGGCTCTCGAAGGCTTACTGGTTGGCGGTGACCGTGAGCCCCAGTGCCGGGATCAGCCCGGCCGGGTTCGCTGCGGCCGCCATAAGCACCAGCAGCGAGGTCGGCGAGGCCGGGCGCGCCGCGATCTCGAGGCTCTGCGGATCATCGAGGAAGGCCGACACCGGCGGCACGATCAGATCGTTCAGCGCCGGGATGCCCACGCCTTCCAGCATCAGCGGCAATTGCTGCTTGAGGCCCTCGACGAAGCTGGCCCGATCGGTGCCGGCATCTTCGGCGAAGAAGTCGAGCAGCGAACCCACCAGCGAGGCGTCGTCATAGCGAATGGCGACCGAGACGATGTTGACGCCCTGCATCAGCGCCATGCCGCTCATCATCTGCGCCTGCGCCTGCTCCTCGGTCATCTCCTCGCCGCCCATCTGCGCCTGCATGGCGTAGATCTGGTCCAGCACCTGGGGGGTGAAGCCGGTGATATCGAAGGTGATGTCGAGCGCGCCGAGATCATCGAAGTCGAACAGGAACTCGTCCATGACCATGTGCCCGTCGGCCATCGACCAGGTCGTGTGCTGGGTGATGCTGCCGTTGATCTCGGTAAGGCTTAGCTGCTCGATCACGGCGCCGGACTCGGGGTCCTCCTCGCTGACGGTCGAGAGGTCGGCCCAGATGCCGTTGATCGCGAACGTCGACTCCACATCGGTGAGTTCGCCGCTGCCCTGCTCGGGGTTGAAGGTCGAGCGGGCTTCCATCGACTCGACGCGCACCACTTCTTCGCCATTGCGGAACACGCTGAGCGGGCCGGTGGTGGCGGCACCGAAGCTCTGGATCTGCGCAACGGCCGAAGCGGCATCGCCAGCGGGGAAATAGAGGTCCTCGAGGCGAATATCGGAGAGCGTCACCCGGCCTTCGGCCTCATCCTCTTCGGTGGTGAACACCGTGTCCACATCCGGGACCGTCAGTTCTTCGGCCCAATAGGCGCCGTCTTCGGTCTCGCTGACACCGCGGAAAGTGAGCGTGGTGTCGATTTCCATCGGCTCTTCGTCCATGCCGACCACTTCCACCGTCACGCCATCGACGGTGATGGTGTCGCCGTCGAGCGTCGCTTCGCCGAAGCTGAGCTCATAACCCATGGTCCGGTACACCTCGGCGACGCGATCCACAAAGGCCTGCGCCTCGAGCGCGCTGGCCGGCGCGGAAAGCGCAGCGGCGGCGACACCGCTCAGAAGCAGCGTTTGGATGGTCTTGGTGGTCGACATGCAAATTCCTCCGGAGGTTTCGTCCCCAATGGGACGTGTGCCTAGTTTGATTGTCTTGGCCGAGTGGCCGAAATGGCGTCGCTGCCATGCAATTGCAATACAATCCCGCCGAAATCGATCCGGCGGGGCGCTTTGCGGTTTATGCCGGCATAATGCTGTCGCGCCAGGGTGCCGACACCACCCATTCAGGGGGTGCCAGCGCGATCAAGGAACATCCGGTAGGCCGGATTGTCCGTTTCTTCCCAACAGGGAAAGCCGATGGCTTCCACGTGCGCCAGGAAATCGCCGCGCGTCGGTTCCGGCACTTCCACCCCCACCAGCACTCGGCCGTAGTCGGCGCCGTGATTGCGATAGTGGAACAGGGTGATGTTCCAGGCGTCGTTCAGCCCTTCGAGAAACTTCAGCAGCGCGCCGGGTCGCTCGGGGAACTGGAAGCGGTAGACTGCCTCATTGTCGAGCCCGCCCACCCGTCCGCCCACCATGTGGCGTACGTGGAGCTTGGCGACTTCGTTGTCGGTCATGTCGGTAACGCCGAGACCATTGGCGGTCAGCAGGTCGATGATTTCCTGCTTCTCGGTCTCGCCACGGCTGAGCTTGACGCCCACGAAGATCTTGCCGGTCGTGCCCTGGGCATAGCGATAGTTGAACTCGGTGATGGCGCGGTTGCCGAGCAGGCGGATAAAGGCGCGATAGCTGCCCCGCCGCTCCGGGATTTCCACCGCCAGCAGTGCTTCGGCCCGTTCGCCGATTTCGGCGCGCTCTGCCACATAGCGCAGCCGGTCGAAATTGACGTTGGCGCCCGAGTTGATGGCGATCAGCGCTCCGGCAGGCGCGGTGCGGTCCTCAACCTGCCGCCGGAGCCCGGCCAGCGCCAGCGCCCCAGCCGGCTCGGCAATGGCACGGTGGTCATCGAAGATGTCCTTGATTGCGGCGCAGATCTCGTCAGCGCTGACGGTGACGATGTCATCCAGCAACTCCCGGCACAGCCGGAAGGTCTCGTCGCCCACCTGGCGCACCGCCACGCCATCGGCGAAAAGCCCGACCTGGTCGAGCGCCACCGGATGGCCTTCGGCAATGGCCGCTTTCATGCTGGCGGCCTCCTCCGGCTCCACCCCGACGACGCGGATCGCCGGATTGAGGAACTTGACGATCGAGGCGATTCCGGACGCGAGCCCGCCGCCGCCCACCGGCACATAGATGGCCCCGATGTCTGAGGGGTGCTGGCGGAGCAGTTCGAGCCCGATCGTGCCCTGGCCGGCGATCACGTCCGGATCGTCGAACGGGTGCACCATCACCAGCCCGTGCTTTGCCGCCAGTTCCACGGCATGGGCTCGTGCCGCATCGAACCCGTCTCCGAACAGCACCACCTCGCCACCGAGTCGCCGCACCGCCCCGATCTTGATCAGCGGCGTCGTCGTCGGCATCACGATCACGGCGCGAATGCCAAGCCGTGTCGCCGACAGCGCCACGCCCTGCGCATGATTGCCGGCCGAGGCGCAGATCACGCCGCGGGCGCGCTCCTCCGCCGTCAGCCGCGAGATGCGGTTGTGGGCGCCGCGGATCTTGAACGAGAACACCGGCTGCAGGTCCTCGCGCTTGAGCAGGATGTCGGCGCCGAGCCGTGCGGACAGCAGTTCCATGCGCTCCAGCGGCGTTTCTTCGGCCACTTCATAGACCGATGAGGTGAGGATGCGGCGGACATAATCCTGCATGGCGGGCCCTTCCGGAAACTGCCCGCAAGGACGCCGGGGCAGGGCCGTTGTCAAGCTCACCCTGGGGCATGACATGCCGGGCCGGCAGGTAGCGTCGGCTGCGAAAAGGGATTACTGACACCACCCGGCAGCAGGAATCGGCCATCCCTGTTCCCCTCACCTGGCGCGCCGCTTCGACGCTGCCAAAACAGCGCGAGAGGCGCCAACACATGTCGACCCCGACCGACGCCATCGCCACGCCAGACCCGCGCCGCTGGGTGGCGCTGGCGGTGCTGCTCATCGCCAATTTCATGAACCTGATCGACGTGACCATCGTCAACGTCGCCCTGCCGTCCATGCGCGAGAGCTTCGGCGCCACCGATGCTCAGATCGAGTGGGTCGTTGCCGCCTATATCCTCGCCTTCGCCCTTGGCCTGCTGCCGTTCGGCCGGCTCGGTGACATCGTCGGCCGCAGCCGGATATTCATGTGGGGCATGGTCGCCTTCACCGGTGCTTCGGCGCTGTGCGGGCTGTCGCCCAATATCGAGTTCCTGATCTTTGCCCGCGTACTGCAGGGCCTCGGCGGGGCCATGATGGCGCCGCAGGTGCTGGCCATCGCCACCGTCACCTTCCCGCCCAGCGAGCGCGGCCAGGCCTTCTCCCTGTTCGGCCTCTCGGCGGGCCTGGCTTCCGTCTGCGGGCCGATTCTCGGGGGCGTGCTGATTGAGGCACAACTGTTCGGCTTCGACTGGGAGCCGATCTTTCTCGTCAACGTGCCGATCGGCATCGCTGCGCTGGTAGCGGCCTGGTTCCTGATTCCCCGTCTGCCCGGCCATCCTTCGCTCAGCAACGATTTCGTCGGCATTGTCCTCAGCGCCTTGGGCCTCGTGCTGGTTGTGTTCCCGATCGTCGAGGGCCGCGCCTACGGCTGGCCGCTCTGGGCCTTCCTGATGATCGCGGTCGGTGCAGTGTTCCTTGCGCTGTTCGTCGTCTGGACCGCACGCCGCGCGCAGCAGAACAAGCCGCAACTGCTGAACCACGATCTCATCACCAACCGCGACTACATGTTCGGCGCTCTGGTGGTGACCATCTACGCCTCCGGCATACCGGGCATGTTCATGGTGATCTCGCTGTTGCTGCAGGCGGGGTTCGATTTCACCCCGCTGCAGTCCGGGCTCACCAATGCCCCCTTCTCGGTGGGCGTGCTGATCGCTTCCTTTATTGCCGGCCGCTTCGGCAACCGCTACCTGCGCAGCCGTCTTGCCGTTGCCGCCACCCTGCTGACGCTCGGCATCGGCACGCTGCACGTCATCGTCGCCGCCGTCACCGACACCATCGATCCGTGGTCGTTCCTGCCGCCGCTGCTCATCGCCGGCATTGGTCTCGGTCTCGGCTTTTCCTCGCTGTTCCAGCTGGTGCTGCGCAACGTGCCGCCGCGCGATGCCGGAGCCGGCTCGGGCGCCTTGCAGGCCTTCCAGCAGATCGGCGGTGCCGTCGGCGTGGCGCTGGGGGGAGAAATCTTCTTTACCCGCCTCGCCAACGGCTTTGGCAACGGCGCCGACACCCACGCCGCCTTCGCCGACGCCACCGCCCTGGCGCTGTGGTACCAGGTAGCAAGCTTCGCCCTGGTGCTGGCGCTGGTGCCGTTCTTCCGCAGCGATCGGGGGCAGGGGCAGGGGCAGGGCCAGCCGGTCCGGCCGATCCCCGTCGAAGCCTAGAGGTTGAACA
>JAEZFJ010000424.1 GCA_023437755.1 Pseudomonadota bacterium | reverse complement strand
CCTTCGTCCACACCGCCGTGCAAGCCCTTGAAGGCACAGGTATTCCCGTCGCCGCCGTTTCCACCGCCTTCCCCCACGGCCTCGCCCCGGTCGAAACCAAGATCGCCGAAATCGAGGCCTCGGTCCGAGACGGCGCCAAGGAAATCGACATCGTCATCGAGCGCGGCATGGTGCTCCGGGGCGACTGGCAGGCGCTCTACGACCAGGTCTGCGCCTTCCGCAAGGCGTGCGGCGATGCCCACATCAAGACCATCCTCGGCACCGGGGAACTTGCCACCCAGACCAACATCGCCAAGGCCTCGCTGGTGTGCATGATGGCCGGCGCCGACTTCATCAAGACCTCCACGGGCAAGGAAAAGGTCAACGCCAATCTGGTCACCTCGCTGACCATGATCCGCATGATCCGTTGGTTCGCCGAGGAAACGGGGATCGAGATCGGCTACAAGCCGGCAGGAGGCATCGCCACTGCCGGCGATGCGCTCAAATACATGGCGCTGATCAAGGAAGAGCTCGGCACGCACTGGCTGCAGCCGCAGCTGTTCCGTTTCGGCGCCTCATCGCTGCTCACCGACATTGAACGCCAGCTCGAGCATGGCCTCACCGGCCACTACGCCGCCGACTACCGCCAGCCGATGGTGTGAGGACCGCCATGAACAAGATCGCCCAGATTTTCGAAACCCTCGAATACGGTCCCGCCACGGAAGCCGCGGACCAGGCACATGCCTGGCTCGACTCCCACGATCGCCGCTTCGGCCACTATATTGATGGCGCCTGGACCGAACCCGGCACCACCTTCTCCTCCGACAATCCGGCCACCGGCGAAAGTCTCGCGCAGATCACCGACGGCACTGCCGATGACGTCGACCGCGCAGTTGCTGCGGCCCGCGCCGCCTTGCCCGACTGGAGCGCGCTCTCCGGTTACCGGCGCGGCAAGTACCTCTATGCCATCGCCCGGGCGGTGCAGAAGCACGCCCGCCTGTTCTCGGTGCTGGAGTCGCTGGACAACGGCAAGCCGATCCGCGAGTCGCGCGACATCGACATCCCGCTCGTCGCCCGCCACTTTTACCATCACGCCGGCTGGGCCACTCATCTCGAGCGCGAGTTTCCCGACTACGTTCCCTATGGCGTCTGCGGCCAGATCATCCCGTGGAACTTTCCGCTGTTGATGTTGGCCTGGAAAATCGCACCCGCGCTCGCCGCGGGTAACGTTGTGCTGCTGAAACCTGCCGAATTCACCTCACTGACAGCGCTGCTGTTCGCCGAAATCTGCGACCGCGTCGGCCTGCCCAAGGGCGTCGTCAACATCGTCACCGGCCAGGGCGAGACCGGCGCCGCCATCGTAAACCATTCCGGCATCGACAAGATCGCCTTCACCGGCTCCACCGAAGTCGGCAAGATCATCCGCGCCGCCACCGCCGGTACCGGCAAGGGCCTCAGCCTCGAACTCGGCGGAAAATCCCCCTACATCGTCTTCGAGGACGCCGATATCGACTCGGCCATCGAAGGACTGGTCGACGCCATATGGTTCAACCAGGGTCAGGTGTGCTGCGCCGGCTCGCGGCTTCTGGTGCAGGAGTCGATCGAAGAACAGTTCATCACCCGTCTCAAGCGACGCATGGCGACCCTTCGCGTCGGTGATCCGCTCGACAAGTCGGTCGATATCGGCGCGCTGGTGGCCCCCGTGCAGGTGGAACGCATCCGCGATCTTATGAAGCGCGGAGTGGCCGAGGGCGCCAGTGTCTATGAACCCGATGGGGATGTGCCGAGCACCGGCTGCTTCCTCAAGCCAGCGCTGGTCACCAACGTCTCGCCCGCCAGCACCCTCGTCGCCGAGGAAATCTTTGGGCCCGTGCTGGTCGCCATGAGCTTCCGCACCCCCGAAGAAGCGGTGCAGCTCGCCAACAACACCCGCTACGGTCTCGCAGCCACAGTGTGGAGCGAGAACATAAATCTCGCCCTCGACATCGCCCCCAAGCTCAAGGCCGGCGTTGTCTGGATCAACGGCACCAACAATTTCGACGCTGCCGTCGGCTTCGGCGGCTACAAGGAATCCGGCTTCGGCCGCGAAGGGGGTCGAGAGGGCATGTCGGCCTACCTGAAGCCGAAGTGGGAGAAGGAACTCAAGCCCTTCGTTGCCTCGGAGGCAGCCAAGGCAACTCCCCCAGCGGCGCAAAACCCGCTAGACGTCGCGCCACTCGACCAGACCGCCAAGATGTACATCGGCGGCAAGCAGGCGCGCCCCGACAGTGGCTACAACCGGCCGGTGCTTGGGCCGGACGGTGCTGCGATCGGCGAGGTCGGCGATGGCAACCGCAAGGATGTCCGCAACGCCGTCGAAGCCGCACGCGCCGCCCTGGGTTGGTCCACCACATCGGCCCATTCCCGCGCGCAGATCCTCTATTTCCTGGCGGAGAACCTGGACTACCGGCGTGACGAATTCGCGGCTCGCATCACTGCTCAGACCGGCGACGATGGTGCGGCGGAAGTCGACCTCGCCGTGGAGCGGCTGTTTGCCTTCGCCGGGTGGGCCGACAAGTATGACGGCGCCGTGCACAATCCGCCCGTTCGTGCCATTGCCGCTGCGATGATCGAGCCGCTCGGCGTCCTCGGCATCGTCGCACCGCCGTCGCGACCGCTCCTTGGCTCGCTTGCATTGCTGGCGCCGGCAATCGCCATGGGCAACGCTGTGGTGCTCGTTCCCTCCGAACGTGCGCCGCTGTCGATGACCGATTTCTACCAAGTGCTCGAAACCTCCGACGTTCCGTCGGGCGTGGTGAACATTGTCACCGGCGCCAGTGCTGTTCTTGCCAAGACTCTGGCTGAACACGACGGCGTGGACGGCCTGTGGTTCGCCGGTCCCGCGGACGCCTCGACCATGGTCGAGAAGGCTTCGGTCGGCAACCTAAAGCAGACCTGGACCAGCCGGGGCCTCCACTACGACCTTGCCGACCCCCGCTTTGCTGGCGACTACTTCCTGCAGAAAGCCACGCAGGTGAAGAACGTGTGGATCCCATATGGGGCGTAGCGCGTGACCTTCCTCCCCCAAGAAGTCATCCTCAAGAAGCGCAATGGCGAGGTCCTGGCCCAGGAGGACATCGCCCGCTTCATCGCTGGTTTTGCCGAGGGCACGGTTTCCCACGCTCAGGCTGCCGCTTTCGCAATGGCCGTTTTCTTCCGCGACATGACCATGGACGAGCGGGTTGCGCTGACCCTCGCCATGCGCGACAGCGGCACCGTGCTCGACTGGTCTGACCTCGACGGACCCGTCGCCGACAAGCATTCCACCGGCGGTGTCGGCGACAACATCTCGCTGATGCTGGCGCCGATCCTCGCCGCCATGGGCATCTACGTGCCGATGATCTCCGGACGCGGGCTCGGCCACACCGGTGGCACGCTCGACAAGTTCGACTCCATTCCCGGCTATCAGACACAGCCCGACAACGACCTCTTCCGCCGCGTGGTTAAGGATGTCGGCTGCGCCATCATCGGCCAGACGGCCGATCTCGCGCCGGCCGACAAGACGCTCTATTCGATCCGCGACGTCACCGGCACTGTCGAATCCGTCGCGCTGATCACGGCGTCGATCCTGTCGAGGAAGCTCGCCGCCGGCCTCGGCGCGCTGGTGCTCGACGTCAAGACCGGCTCCGGCGCCTTCATGCCGACGCTGTCCCAGTCCGAGGAACTCGCCCGCAGCCTGGTCACCGTCGCCAACGGTGCCGGTCTGCCCACCGCCGCCCTGATCACCGACATGAACGAGCCGCTCGCCAGCGCCGCCGGCAATGCCCTCGAGGTGCGCAACGCCGTCGATTTCCTCACCGGCGAGCATCAGGACTTCCGTGTCCGCGAGGTGACGCTTTCGCTCTGCGCCGAGCTTGCCGTGATGACCGGCAAGGCAACCACCATCGATGCCGGAAGGCTTTTGGCTGCTTCCGCCCTTGATAGCGGCCGCGCCGCCGACCGATTTTCCACCATGGTATACGCCCTCGGTGGCCCCGCGGACTTCGTCGAGAACATGGATGGCCATCTCACTGCGGCGCCGGTCATCCGCGACGTCTTCGCCACGGCGCAGGGGACCGTCGCCGCCATCGATACTCGAGGCGTCGGCATGGCGGTGGTCGCCCTCGGCGGCGGGCGTACCACGCCGACGGACGCGATCGACCACCGCGTCGGCTTTGACCGGCTGCGTGGCCTTGGCGCCCGCATTGATGGCGCGACCCCCATCGCCCGCATCCACGCCGCCGATGAAGACAGCGCCGCCGATGCAGAACGCCGTCTTCTCGCCGCCTATCAGTTCGGGGAGTCTGCGCCGACGCACCCGCTGATCGCCGGCCGCATCACTGCCTCGGAGTAGCCAATGCCTCGCGCCATCGTTTGCCTCCTCGACAGTGTCGGCATCGGCGGGGCTCCCGATGCTGCCGCTTATGGCGACGAAGGGGCGAACACGGTCGGTCACATCGCCGAATGGGCGGCGGCCGGCAATGCCGACCGTGCCGGTCTCCGTTCGGGGCCGCTGCACGTGCCCAACATGGACGCCATGGGGCTCGGGGCTGCGGTTGCGCTCTCGACCGGTACCGTGCCGCCGGGCCTCTCCGCCGAATCCCGAGGTGGCCGCTTCGGTGTCGGGCGAGAAGTTTCCAAGGGCAAGGACACCCCTTCCGGGCACTGGGAAATCGCCGGGGTGCCGGTGCCGTTCGAGTGGGGCTACTTCCCGCAAACGGAGCCAACTTTCCCGCCCGAACTCATCGCCGAGTTCATCCAGCGCGCCGGGCTTCCCGGCATCCTGGGGGACAAGCACGCTTCCGGTACCGCGGTGATTGCCGAACTCGGTGAGGAGCATATCCGCACCGGCAGGCCGATCTGCTACACCTCGATCGACTCCGTGTTCCAGATCGCCGCCCACGAAACCCATTTCGGCCTCGAGCGCCTCTACCAGATATGCGAGATCGCCTTCGAACTCACGGCGCCGCTGAACATCGGCCGGGTAATTGCCCGCCCCTTCGTCGGCGAGACTCCAGAGACCTTCAAGCGGACCGGCAACCGGCGCGACTTTGCCATCGCCCCGCCCGAACCGACCCTGCTCGACAGAAATGCGGAGGCTGGCAACCAAGTCTTCGCCATCGGTAAGATCTCGGACATCTACGCAGGCTCCGGCGTCACGCACAAACTCAAGGGCACCGGCATTCCGCAACTGTTCGATCGTACGCTCGAAGCCATGGAAATGGCCCCCGATCGTGCGTTCATCATGGCCAACTTCGTTGATTTCGACAGCGAATACGGCCATCGCCGCGATGTGCCGGGTTATGCCGCCGCCCTGGAACTGTTCGACTCGCGCCTACCGGAGTTGATCAACAGGCTGCGCCCGGATGACCTCCTGATCCTGACGGCCGATCATGGCAACGACCCCACCTGGCCGGGAAC
>JAEZFJ010000353.1 GCA_023437755.1 Pseudomonadota bacterium | reverse complement strand
GAACTGCGCTTCCTCATCGGTGGGGGCACAGATCACGGACAGGCAGAGAATGGTGCGCGGCTCGGGAAAGTGCTCGGACGGCACGAAGGCGTCGCGGTACGCGGCAAAGGCCGGCGCGGCCGGGGTGTGGCTGAAGTGGGCAGCAAAGGCATAGCCAAAGCCGATCTGGCCTGCGGCCTGGGCACTGGCGCCGGACGAGCCGAGCAGCCATTTCGGCGGCAGCCGAATGCCGCCGGGGGAGACCGGCACGCGCGAGAAAGGGTGGTCGGCGGGGAAGCCGTCCTCGTCAAAGGCCATCAGTTCGGCGAGATAGGCCGAAAACTCCTCGCCGCCGCCCGAGCGCAGCGCGCGCATGGCATAACCGTCGCCCCCGGGAGCGCGGCCGATGCCGAGGTCGATGCGGCCGGGATGGAGCGCCTCGAGGGTACGATAAGCCTCGGCGATGCGGAGCGGGGCATGGTTGAGCAGCATCACCCCGCCCGATCCGACCCGGATGTTGGCGGTGTGGTCGGCGGCGCTGCCGATCAGGATTTCCGGCACCGAGGAGGCGATGGAGGGCATGCCGTGGTGCTCGGCATACCAGAGCCTCGTATATCCCAGCCGGTCGGCTTCCTGCGCCAGCAGCACGGTTTCGTGCATCGCTTCGGCGGTGCTGGTGCCCTCGGCGATCGGAGCGAGGTCCTGGAGCGACAGGTCGAAGGCGGCGGGCATGGGCAACTCGGATGGTTTGGTCGGGCGCTCCTATATCGGTAGCCGCCGATGGAATTGCCAGAGTTAACGTCCCGTTCATTGCAATTTGAGGCAAATCTTGCGGATCGGCACCGTGGCGGGCGGGATGACCCTTTGCGGAGGATTGCCCCATGCGTTCGATCTTGCTCGCCCTCAGCGTCGTGATGCTGGTGACGGCACCGGCCGCGGCGCAGTTCAACATCCTGCCCGAGGTCCGGGCCGGGATCTCTGCCCGCGGGGTGGATGCGGGCGGCAACCTGTTCGACCCCAACCGCATCGGCGATGCCAATGTGGAACTGCTGTTTTCGGCGCCCGACCTCAATGCCTGGACGGTGATCGGCGAACTCCGGCCGCATCTCGGCGCCACGGTGAGCTTTCGCGGGCAAGACAGCTATGGCTATGCCGGCCTGAGCTGGACAGTGCAGGCACCGGTCCTGCCGGTGTTCGTCGAGGCGAGTGCCGGCGCAGTGGCGCGAACGTCGATGTTCTCGGCGCCGCAGGGCGCGCCGGAACGCAATTTCGGCTGCGGTGTTGGCGTGCGCGTCGCCGGCAGCGCCGGCATCAACCTGCCGCTCGGCACTTCGCTGGTCGGCACGGTGGAACACCTGCCCGATTTCGGTGCTTGCGGCACGCCGGCGCGGGCCAACACCAATGTTGGGGTGCGGCTCGGCTTCCGGTTCTAGGCTGCCTGTCCGGCCGCCCAACCGGACGCCCAGGCCCACTGGAAGTTGTAGCCGCCGAGCCAACCGGTCACGTCCACCACTTCACCGATGAAATAGAGACCCTGCACGTCGCGCGCCTGCATGGTCTTGGCGTCGAGCCCGGTGGTGTCGACGCCGCCGAGCGTGACTTCGGCGGTGCGGTAGCCTTCCGAGCCGACCGGTTTCACCGTCCAGTCCTCGAGCCGCTGTGCCACCAGCGCGAGGCGCTTGTCTGGGAAGTCGCCGATCATGCCGGGCAGCGCCAGCTCGTCGGCGACCATTTGCGCCAGGCGCTTGGGCAGCAGGGTTGCGAGCACGGCCGGCAGATGCAGCCTGGGCGTGGTGGCGCGAGCCTGGCGCAGCGCCTCGAGCGCGTCGCGGCCGGGCAGGAGATCGACCGCGATGGCGTCACCCTCGCGCCAATAGGACGAAATCTGCAGGATGGAGGGGCCGGAGAGCCCGCGATGGGTGAACAGCAGCGCCTCGGTGAAGCGCGTCTTGCCGTGCCGCACTTCGGCATCGAGGCTGATGCCGGCGAGCGGCTTCAGCCGTTCCAGCGTGCCGATCTCGAAGGTCAGCGGCACCAGCGCCGGGCGGGTCTCGGTCACGGCGAGGCCGAACTGCTGGGCGAGTTGGTAGCCGAATCCAGTCGCCCCCATCTTCGGAATCGACTTGCCGCCGGTGGCGGCGATGACGCTTTCGCAAACCACGGTGCCGGTGGAGAGGCGGAGGCGGAAGCCGGTCTCGGCCTTGTCCACCGCCTCGACCTGCGTGTCGAGCTGCAGGGTGCCGCCGGCGCGGCGGAGTTCGGCCAGCAGCATGCCGACGATCTGGGTCGCCGAGCCATCGCAGAACAGCTGGCCGAGGGTCTTTTCGTGCCAGGTGATGCCGTGGCGGCGCACCAGCTCGGGTAACATCTCGGGGGTGTAGCGCGACAGCGCCGAGAGGGCGAAGCGCGGGTTGCGGCTGAGGAAGCGCTCGCGGCCGGTGGTGTGCGTGGCGTTGATGTTGGTGAAGTTGCAGCGGCCGCCGCCGGAAATGCGGATCTTCTCGCCCGGATTTTTGGCGTGATCGACCACCAGCACCGAGCGGCCGCGCCGGCCGGCCTCGATGGCCGCCATCAGCCCGGCGGCACCGGCCCCGAGCACCACCACGTCATAGTTCAGATTGGTCAATCGAAACGCCAGACTGCGCCCAGCGTCACTTTGGAAGTGGTCGGACCCGACGCGCCCGTCAGGCCCGGCGCGCCGTCGAGGCGGCCGAGCACCAGCGCCTCGCCGCGGAGGCTCGTCTGTCCCCACAGCGCATATTCGAGACCGCCACCGAAGGCATAGGCTCCCTTGCCCTCGACCACGCCGACGCCGCCGGCGGCATAGGCGAGCAGCCCCTCCATGGGCACAAGGCCGAGCCGGCCGAGCGCCAGCACGTCGACCCCCGCATCGCCCGAGGTGTCGTAATTGCCACCGAGCTGGACTTCGACGCCGGCGCGGATCTGGTCGGTGAAGGCGTGATCGTAGCCGACGAAGCCGCCCATTTCGAAGCGGCTCAGGTGCCAGCCCCAGCCATAGTCGTCGAAGAAGTTGAACTGCGGATCGGCAAGGCTGCCGATGTTGATGCCGGCGTGCCAGCCGGTGAAGTCGGTGATGTCGCCGTGATGGAAGGCGGTGGTGGTTGCCGGCGCACCATCGAGCTGCCAGATGGCGCCGGAGGTGATGCGCATCGCCGAGATGGCGGGGATGGACACCCCGCTCGGCACCGAGCCGATCTGGCCGATGCCTGCCGCTTCGAGGCGCAGTGCCATGTTCGGCGTCACCATGGTCTCGGCGCCGATGCCGACCTCGAAGGCCGTGCCCGAACCGACGACCCCAAGCCCGCCCAGCGCATAGATCAGGGTGTTGTCGCCGGCTGCAAAGCCGAGCCGCGCCAGGGCCATGGCGCGCAGATAGGT
>JAEZFJ010000075.1 GCA_023437755.1 Pseudomonadota bacterium | reverse complement strand
GCATCGAGCCGCCGCGCCTGGTCCAGCCACGGCGCTCCGCGGTCGCGCCAGTGCCCGGCCTCGCCCACAAAGGCCTCGAGCCGCTGCAGCAGCCGCGAAGGCTGCGCCGGACCCGAGCCCACCCGCTCGGCATAGGCGATGGTGACCTCCCGGTTGCCGAGCCCCTGCACGAAATCATGCGCCGCCTGTCCCTGCCGTCGCTCCGGCGGTTCGAGCCCCGCGGCCAGCCGCATGCCGCGGCTGAGCCAGGGCCCGGGGTCGGCGACTTCTGGCCAGATGTCCTCGTTGAGGCCGGCCAGGATCAGGAGGTCGGGGTTCATCAGCCGCGCTTCCAGCCGGCCCCAGATGGCAATGTCCTGCCGCCGGTCCTCGGCGGTGCGCACGTTGAAGCCGCTGGTCAGTTGCGCCAGCACCCCATCGAGCCCGAACGGCACGAAGCGATGGCCTTCGCCTGCCTGCGCGGCCATCTCCGCCGCCCAGCGCCCGAGCTCGTCCCGCCCCGGCAGATCCGCGCCGTCCGCTACTGCCTCGAGCGCCGCGCAAAGGCAGCGCGCCAGATCGCTCGCGGCAATGGCGGGTTGCTCCATCAGTTTCGCCAGCGGCGATATGGCCGCCTCGACCCGTCCGAACAGGTCTTCCAGCGGCTTGCGGTGATGATCCTTGAGCCGTTTCGCCGGATAGCGCGTGGTGTCGTCGAGATTGTCGGCAAGGAGCTGCCGCAGTCCGTCGAGTCCCGGCGCCGCCCGCTGCCCGCGCAACAGTCCGAGCTCGATGTCGTCCGCCAGCCGCCGCACCGCGGCGCGCTCGAGCCCGAAGGTTGCGGCCCGGTTGCGCAGGAGCGCCATGATGTCGACGGGCGCGCAGCCGCCTGCCGCCACCGCCAGGATCTGCCGCAGCAGCCGTCCGGCGGCGGCTTGGAACAGCGGCGTGCCGGCGGAATCGTCCACATGGATGCTGAAGCGCTTGAGTTCGGCTGCGATCCGCCGGGCGAGGTTCCGGTCCGGCGAAACGATCCCGACCGTTCGCTTCTCCGCCAGCGCCGCGCGCGCCGCCAGGGCAATGGCGCGGGCTTCCTCGTCCTCGTTCCGCGCCCGGATCACCGAGATGCCCGCCGTCGCCATGCCGATTTCCATTGGCGTCAGCCGCAGCTTCTGTTCCGGCCAGCGCGCCGTGTCCTTGGCCAGATTAAGGGCCGTGTTGACCAGCCGGGTGCGCGTGTCGTCGCCGCCTGCGAGTTCGGTCACTGACGACACCGTGGCGCCGAGCCGCCGCAGCAGGCTCGCAAGGCCGTATTGCGGGTGCCCGTGGGGCTGGTTGGCTGCATTGAGCAGGTCTTCGTGCTCGGCCGCGCTCATGCTCGTGTCGAGCCCCGGCATTACCACGGCACCGCGCGGCAGGCGCGCGATGGCCCCGAGCAGTCGCGCCGTTGCCGGTATCGAGCCGGTCGAGCCCGCCGCGATCACCGGCTTGTCCCCGAACAGCCATGCCGCCGCCTCGGCCTGCCGCTCCAGCCGCTGGTTGCGCAACCAGGCCGCATCGGCACGGCCGTTGTCCTCGAGATGCTGCGGCCAATAGGTCAGGGCAATGTCCAGAAACGTCAGCGTCTGCTGCCAGTATTGGCCGAGATCGGCACTGCGCTCCGCCGCCACCGCACGGATATCGGCCGCCGTGCGCTCTTCGGTGATCAGATCGTCGATCACCTCGCCGAGCGACTCCGCCATGGCGAGGATTTCCGCCGGCGTCGGCGGGGCGGAGAAGGCCTGCTGGCCCGCTTCCGATGTCGCCCAGCGCGCCACCAGTCGGCTCAGCACCAGCCGCCGCTCCAGAGCCGTTGCTGGTTGCGACAGCGCCGGGGCGTCGAAGGGCGGCAGGAACGGTTCCTCGTCCTCCACTTCACCGCCGAGCGTGCGGAGGTCGGGCAGCAGGTGATGGCCGCGTCGGGCGAACTCGTCCGCCAGTGCCAGCCGGGCCCGTCGCGTCGGCAGGATGATGGTGACGTCGGCGAGCCAGAACGGCCCCTCTTGCGCCCAGCCGTTGAGCAGCGTGCCATCCAGCACCCGCTCGGCCAGCGTCGCGATGAACGGAGCATGCGGTGCGATCGAATACAGCCTCATGCGAGGCGTCGCTCCGCCTCAGCCAGCGCCTCGGGGTCCCCGACATGGAACCACTCGGCATCCAGCACCACACCCATCAGCCGCTCCGCCTCCAGCGTCTGCTCGAACAAGCGGTTCAGCGAGAACGGCCCGTCCGGCGTGTCGTCGAACAGCCAGCGGCTGAGCAGCGCCACGCCGGCATAGATCACCGGTGCGCCGTAATCGAGAGTGATGTGTCCGTCCGGCGCCAGGCAGAAATCATGACTGCGGTGAAAGCCCGTGGCGTTACGGGGATGAACGCACAGCAGCACGATATCGGCTTCGCCGCGCTCGTGCAGCGCCACCATTCGCCCCAGCGGCTGGTCTGCCCCGCGGGGCCAGAAGGCATCGGTGTTCATCACGAAGAACGGGTCGCTCGCCAGCATCGGCAGCGCCCGCTTCACCCCGCCCCCGGTGCCCAGCAGCACCTCCTCGCGGCTGACCTTGAGCAGCCCGCCGAAATGGGCCAGCACCTGGTCGGCTCGGTAATGGGCATTGGCGACGAACCGCCTTGCCCCTTCCGCCCGCGCATTGGCGATGATCCGCTCGATCAACGGAACTCCCGCCACCGGCACCAGCGGCTTGGGCAGCTCATCCGTAATCGGCCGCATCCGCGTCCCCAGCCCCGCGGCCAGCAACATCACATCGGGGAATCGCGGATCATCAGTCATGCCCCGATTTGAGTCGGGCAGGGGGAAGATGTCCAGTCCTGCCGGCACATTGCGTTCCCATCGACCTCATTCAGCGGCCCCGTAGAGCCGCCCCCCCATAGACCTCATGGTGAGCTTGTCGAACCACGAGGTCGCGGGCACTGAAGGCGCAACCACGGCTTGCGCCGACCTCTCATAGACCTTGTATTAGCGGGATGTGCGAATGTGTGGGTGCCGCGGCCTGTTCGACACCAGGCCGCGGCGGCGGCATCGGATCGAGGTAGACCCAGACTAGGATTGCCCCTTTGTCTGAGGATGAGCGAGATCGTTGCCGTCAGTCTTCATCGGGCCCGCATGGTTGATTGAACCCAGGGTTCGCATTGCAAGGACGGGACGAGGAAGATGCGCCATTCTAGCACATTTGTGGCTGGGATCGATACCGGCAAGGCAGCTCTGGATCTGGCGGTTATGCCCGGCGGGGGATGGCTGCGGGTGAACAATGACGCGGCCGGATGGCAGGCGGCGGCGGAGTGGTTGGTCCAGGCCGGAGTCGATCGTGTCGGCATTGAAGCCAGCGGCGGCTACGAACGTGGCGTGGTCACGGCTTTGCGGGAGGCCGGATTCCGGGTGATCCTGCACCAGCCGCTGCAGGTACGCCTGTTTGCCCGCATGCGTTTGCAGCGCGCCAAGAACGACCGGCTGGATGCCCGGGTCATCGCCGCCTTCACCGCCCTGTTCGAGACGGATCGGGCCGCAGTTGATCCGGCCCTGGCGGCCTTGAACGAGCATCTGGTCTTCATCGACCAGCTGGTCCAGGACATCGCCCGGCTCAAGACCCGGCTCGAGCATCTGCACGATACCCGCCTTGCCAGCCTGGTTGCCGCTGACATTGCCGCGCTCAAGACCCGCCTGCGCGACGAACGGCGCCGGCTGGAACGGGCGGTGCGGGCCGACAAGGCTCTCGGGCGGCGGCTCGATCTGCTGCTCTCCGTCCCCGGCATCGGCATGCCGACCGCCTTGGCCTTGCTGATCGCCATGCCGGAACTGGGCAGCATCAGCCGCGAACAGGCCGCTGCCCTGATCGGGCTGGCGCCGTTCGACCACGACAGCGGCAAGCATCACGGGCGGCGCCATATCGCCGGCGGACGTGCCCGCCCCCGGCAGGCCCTCTACGCCGCCGCCCTGCCTGCCGCCTACCGCTGGAACCCCCAGCTCATGGCGCTCTATGCCCGCCTTACCGCCGCCGGCAAACCCCACAAGCTCGCCCTCGTCGCCTGCGCTCGAAAACTCGTCATCTTCGCAAACACCGTTCTGCAACGAGGCCAACCCTGGACCCCATAGCTAATGGTTGCTCATCCTGAG
>JAEZFJ010000253.1 GCA_023437755.1 Pseudomonadota bacterium | reverse complement strand
GTCCAGAAGTTGATCCAGGCGACCGTCGCCGGCAGTTGTTCAGCGGTGCAGTTGGCGCCGATGGCAATGCCGTTCGAGCCAAGGTCCATGCCGACAGTCCCATCAGGACCGGTCGGGTACGGCCGGGTGTTGATGGTGGCGCCCGGGTTGACCGTGTCGGTCACCGTCTGAACCGAACCGAGCTGGTTCGGCGGCCGGTTGGTGGCATAGCCGCGACCGTTGGCCAGGTTGGACTCTTCAACGAGAGCGCTGTTCTCGCTGATCATCTCTTCTGGAGACTCGGTCACACCTTCGTTGCGAAGGGCCTCCCAGTAGTTGAACCACTCGATCGCGATGTCGCGGGAGAAGGCAACCTTGGAACCGTCGAAGACCTTCTCCCCATGCGATTGCACCCATGGCACGAAGGCATCGGGTTCGCGGCCCATGTTGTGGGTCGCCACTGCGCCATCGGGCAGCGTCGCCTGCACAGCACGGAGGTGCTCCGCATATTCATCCCAGGTGTACGGGAACTCAAGCGGCGGCACGCCGGCCGCGATCGCGTTCTCGAGCATCTGCTCGTTGTACATGAGCGCAAAATAGAACACGCCATGCGGGATCATGTAGAGATTGCCGTCGGCACCACGGGCGCCGCTCATCACCGACTCCGGAATGCCGGTGACGTCCAGTGTGCCGTCGGCAACGAGGTCGTCGAGAGGCATCAGGATGTCGGGGCGCGCATAGGTCGCCAGCCAGCGGGTCTGCATGGTGATGGCGCAGGGCTGGTTGTTGCCGGTCGACTGGATGGTCAGGCGTTCCCAATACGGCGCAAAGTCGGCATTCTCGCGCGCGACCGTCACACCGGGGTTCTGCTGCTCGAACAGCTGGATGATCCGGTCGGTCTTGTCGTTGCGGACCTGGCCTCCCCACCAGCTGAAGCGGATGTCACCGCTTAGGTCTTGGGCGGACACCGGCAGGCTGGTGGCAGTGACGCTGAGAGCCAGCGCGATGGCCGTGCCGGCGAGGAAGAGTCGGCGGGTAGTGCCGGCCCTCACGGAATTAGTCATGGCTTCCTCCTTGTTGCGATCGTCGTCACGGCTTTGCACCGGCGCCGACTTCTGTGATGTGGCGAGCGTTCATCACCCGCTATCCTCTCCCATCACTATGGCTAGTCTTGTATGCAAGGTGTACAAGTGTCAACCGCAGAATGCATGCATAGACACTGATTTTTGACGCGACACGCACGTGCGAGGATGCGTGCTCTCGCCAGCAAAAGCGCTTTCCACTCAACGTGTTACAGAAGAACGGCAGGTCAACCGAAGACAGCCCGCCGGGGGACAGAGCGGCGATGCTCCGCGCTGCCATGCAGACCTGTTTGCATACACGACGGCTAGGAGACCAGTCCGTCGGGCCGCTTCATGAACCAGTCCCAGCGCGAGACGGTGAGGTCGGCGAACACCCGCTCCACCCAGTAGGGGTCTGCATGGGCAAACGCCTCGGCCGCTTCCTGGCTGGCCGCCCGCATGATGATCATGCTGCCGATCGGCTCGCCGGCAGCATCGAGATACGGTCCGGCAAGAACCAGGTCATCCCCGAGGGCACTGTAGTAGGCGCGGTGGGCGGTCCGGTGCTCGAGCCGGGCTTCCATGCCATTGGGCTTGTCGCGGCCACTGACGATGAACAGCATGCGCGTCAGTCCTTCTGGTAAAGCCGCGACACGGAAGCGCTGTCGGCCATGTCGTTGCCCTTGGCGAACTCGCCGTAACGTTCGACGGCCAGTTCGATCATCGGCATGTCGAGTTCGAGTTCGCCGAGGAATTTGTGGACCGACTTCAGATCTTTGTTCACCTGCCGTGCATAGGAGCGCGGCGGATCGAAATCGTCGTTCATCATCTGGGTGTAGATACGCTGCAGGATCGAGCTGTCGGCCAGTCCTCCCTTGAGGCACACTGGCAGCAGCTTGGGGTCGATCCCCGCTGCTTTCGCAGTGGCGAGCAGTTCCGCCATCAGGATGTAGTTCACCCCGACGATGGCCTGGTTCAGCACCTTGGTCTTCTGGCCTGAACCGAGCGGCCCCATATAGGTGACGTTGGAGCCGATGTCGCGCAGCAGCGTCTCCGCGCCGTTGAACACGGCCTCGTCACCGCCCACCATCAGCGCCAGATTACCTTCCCGCGCCGGTTGTGGGCCACCGGACATCGGCGCGTCGAGCCAATCGGCGCCCGTCTTGTCCTTGAAGCGCTGCGCGATATCGACAGTTGCGCTGGGAGACGACGTCGAAAGATCGATGACGAGCTTCGCCCTGCCCTGCCCCGCAGCAAAGCCCTTATCGCCAAGCACCACGGCCTCGAGCGCGTCGTCGCCGAGCACGCAAACAAGGGCGATGTCGCACTTGCCCCAGAGTTCGGCAGGGCTGTCGGCCCAGTCAACACCGTCGTCCTTGACGCGATCATAGTTCTCGCGCTCGAGGTTCCACGCCGTAACCTTGTACCCGCGCGAGGCGAGGTTGAGGGCGACAGGCGCCCCCATGATGCCAAGACCGACAATGCCAATCGCGGGTTTGTCGGTCACGAGCGTCCCTCCAGATCGATGCGGTAGATGCGGGCGGCATTGCCGACGAACAGCTTCTCCTGCTCGGTGGCTGGAAGATCGGAGACGATCTCCGCAAAGCCCGAGAAGATCGTTCGATAGTCGCCAACGAGGCTGTCGACGGGAAAATTCGAGGCAAACATGCAGCGGTCGACGCCGAAGATGTCGATGGTGTCCCGGACCACTCCGCGATTGGCGTCGGCCGACCAGCGCTGCCCCCGTTGCCCGAGGCCAGAGATCTTCACGGCGGCATTGCTGTTTCTGGCCAGAATGCGCATCGCCTCGCGCCAGCCGGCGAGCCCCTCGGCCGAACGGTCCGAGGGAAGTCCAGTGTGATTGAGGATCAGTTGCGTCCCGGGGAAGGCCTGCACCAGGTCAGCCGCTTCCGACAGGTGCCACCATGGCGTCTGCAGGTCGAAGGACAGGCCGTGCGGTGCCAGCAGCGCATAGCCCCGACGCCACGCAGGGTCACCCATTGAACCGGGCGCTCCCTTGACCACGTCCGTGGGAGCCGTGGCAGCTTTTGGCTTGTGCCGAATGCCGCGCACGAACGGGGTTCGCCCGTGCGCAGCAAGAACGTCAGGCGCATCCGCGCGGTCGAGCCAGGCCTGGGCCACCATAACGCTCGGAAGCCTGGAGGCGTCACGGACCCCGGCGACCCAGGCGACTTCGCCTTCAGGGTCTTCGGGGTTCCACTCCGTCTCGATGAACACGCTGCCGACCAGCTCGAACTCCGCCGCGTCGGCCCGAAGGTCCTCCGGCATGTAGTTGCGCTTGATGGCGTCGTAATTGCCGTAGCGGAAATTCACAGGCTTGTCGGCCAGCCAAGGCAGGTAGTTGGCCGACAAGTCCCAGAAGTGCTGGTGAGCGTCGAGGATACGCACCGGCTGCGCCCGGGTCAGGCTTCGAGTTCGGCGTAGTAGCGGTCGAGCGCGTCTGTATCGACGGTCTCGTCGTGAGCACGCCCCAGAGCATCGTAACGACCACGGCGGGCGTTCATGTCCGCAGCAAGAACGGCCTTGGCATGGAGCGCGACTTCACGGGCGATCTCGATCGGCACGACCACGAGGCCATCATCATCACAGCCGACGATGTCGCCCGGACGAACCTGGGCACCGCCGATACCGATCGTGGTATTGAGTTCCACCACCTCGATGCGGCCCGGGATGATGGTACGACCACGCTCGCGGCAGACCATGGGGGTCTTCTGCATGGTGACTTCGCC
>JAEZFJ010000245.1 GCA_023437755.1 Pseudomonadota bacterium | reverse complement strand
CGACGATGATGCCGGCCAGAGCCAGCATGGTGGCGACGGCGAAGGCGATGCCGAACAGGCCCGCCAGCGAGTGGGTGACGATGATGCCGGCAATGATCACCAGCGCCGGCAGGGCGGTCGACTCGAGCGAGACGGCAAGGCCCTGGATGACGTTGGTGCCGTGGCCGGTGACGGAGGCCTCGGCGATGGAGTTCACCGGGCGCCGGTTGGTGCCGGTATAGTATTCGGTGATGACGATGATGAGCCCGGTGATGACGAGGCCGACCACGCCGCACCAGAACAGCGACCAGGGGGTGAACACCTTGTCGGAGGCTTCGATGGCGACGTTCATGTCGCCGAACATCAGCCACAGCACCGGCAGCAGCGCTACCAGCGAGAGCACGCCCGAGGCGATGACGCCCTTGTAGAGCGCACCCATGATGTTGTTGTCGGCGCCGAGCTTGACGAAATAGGTGCCGATGATCGAGGTGACGACGCAGGCGCCGCCGATGGCGAGCGGCAGCACCATGCCGATCAGCTTGAAGGCGTCGGGCAGGATGATGGCCGCCAGCACCATGGTGGCGACGATGGTCACCACATAGGTTTCGAACAGGTCGGCGGCCATGCCGGCGCAGTCGCCGACATTGTCACCGACATTGTCGGCAATGGTGGCGGGGTTGCGCGGATCGTCCTCGGGAATGCCGGCCTCGACCTTGCCGACCATGTCGCCGCCGACATCGGCACCCTTGGTGAAGATGCCGCCACCGAGACGGGCAAAGATCGAGATCAGCGAAGCCCCGAACCCGAGCGCCACCAGCGAATCGATGACGGTGCGGCTGGTCGGCTCGAAGCCGAGGACCTGGGTCAGGATGATGAACAGGAGCGTCACGCCGAGCAGGCCCAGCCCCGCGACCAGCATGCCGGTGACGGCGCCGGACTTGAAGGCGAGATCGAGCCCCTTGCCGAGCGAGCTGACCGCCGCCTGGGCGACGCGGACATTGGCGCGGACGGAAAGGTTCATGCCGATGAAGCCGGCCGCGCCCGACAGGACGGCGCCGATCAGGAAGCCGAGGGCGGCATAGATGCCGAGCAGAAAGAAGGCGGCGACCAGGATCACCACGCCGACAATGGCGATGGTGGTGTACTGGCGCTTGAGATAGGCCGATGCGCCCTCGCGCACGGCGGCCGAAATTTCCTGCATCCGGGCGGTGCCGGCATCGGCTGCCAGCAGGCCCTGCGTGGTGACCACGCCGTAGACGATGGACAGAGCGCCGCACGCGACGATCAGCCAGAGTGCCAAAGTCATTCCGTTAGTCCTCGGGTTCTTGTGCCTGACGGGAACCCGCACATGCCCAGCACCGAACTCTCCCCCTGCGGCGCCGGAGCCTGCCCTCCTCGAGCCCCCTCCAGTTGCGAAGATTACGTGGTTTGGGTGGTTAAGCAATGGAAATTGCGCTGTTTTGTCGCTGCCGGTGCGGGCGCGGAAGAAAACGCTGCCGGAGCTGTCGAAATGCCGCCGGCTGGCGCGACAATGGTTCGAAGCAAACAGGGAGCCGATCATGAGTGCCGACAACAAACCCATTGCCGTGGTGGGCATCTATGCGGGGATCGCGGTGGCCCAGTTCGAGGCTGCGGTCGCCTGGTATTCCAGGCTCATGGGCCGTGCACCCGACGACCGGCCGATGCCGAACCTGGCGCAGTGGCGCAACATGGGCAAAGCCGGGCTGCAGGTGTGGCACGACCGGGAACGGGCCGGCAGGTCGCTTGCGACCATCGTGGTGCCGGTGCTGGCAACCGAGCGCGAGCGCCTCGCCGCCGAAGGCATCGGCTTCACCACGGAGGCGGAGGGGGATTTCGGCCGGGTGGCGAAGCTGCTCGATCCGGAGGGCAACGAGATTGCGCTGGCAGAACCGCCCAAGGGGTTTCCGGGGGAATAGTGCCAAGCCCCAGCGGCCGCGACCTCGTCCGTCGACAGGCGCGGGATAAGGTCCGGGCGGCAATCGAGTTGTCGTAGACCTCAGGGTGAGCGTGTCGAACCACGCGGTCGATCACAGCACCCCTACTTCACCCGCAGCGCCGTCTGGTTCATCCCGTTCTGGTGCAGCACCAGGGCAGGAGACCGTCCATCCTCCGGCTCGCCGAAGGTGATCTGCGCCTCGACGATGCGGAAAAAGAAGCGGCGCTCGCTTTCGGGGAAGATCGCGAAGCGCTGCTGGCCGGTGAGCTGGGCAAACAGGCGATCCTCTTCGGCGGTGATGGTGATGACGATGCCGGGGGCGAGCAGATACTCGCCGACGTAGGCATCGAGGATGGCGGGGTCGATCGCGACCACCTCACGCGGACGGGGCTGCTCGCGCAGCGGCACTTCAGGGGCGAGGATGTGCATGCCGATGTCCTCGATGCCGGCTTCGGTCACCATGTTGGAGAGCACCACCACCGCCTTGCCGGTGTCGCGCCGGACGCCGAGGAAGCTGCGGTAGCCGGCGGTGATGCCATTGTGCCAGGCGACCGTTTCGTCGGGGGTGACGAACCAGCCGAGGCCGATGGTTTCCCCGGTGTCGCCCGTGGGGCGGCTTTGCTCGAACATCAGCGCGAACGCCTCTGCCAGCGGCGTCTCGGCGGCGCCGGACGCGGCTGCGGCGAATTTTGCGAGGTCGGCCGCGGTGGAGCGCAGGCCCCCGGCGGGTGAGAACGCATCCAGGTCCCAGTTGCCGACCGGCTCGCCGGCAGCGTTGTGACCGGTCGCCAGCCGCTCCGCCTGGGTCGGGTCGGCACCGATGCTGGAACCGTCCATGCCGAGGGGTTCGAAAATGCGGGTCTCGACCAGTTCGGCGTAAGCGCTGCCGGTGACCTGTTCGAGCACCTGACCCAGCAGAGCCAGGCCGGGGTTGGAGTATTCGAAACTCTCGCCCACCGGCCGGTTCAGCTCGGTTTCAGCGAGCCAGGCCATCAGCTCCTCGGCAGTCGTGCCAGCATAGGGATTGTTGATCCCAGCCTCGATCACCTCCGGTGGCAGTCCGGTCAGGCCGGAATGGTGGGTGGCAAGGTCGAAGATGGTAATCGTGTCGCCGTCACCACCGGCAATCGTGGTGCCCTCCGGCAGGTACTCGACCACGGGCACATCGAGCTCGATTGTGCCGGCCTGCACCTCCTGGGCCAGCAGCAGGTTGGTGAACAGCTTGCCAATCGAGCCGGCCTCGAACATCGTGTGCTCGTCCACGGGCCGGTCGCTGCTGACCGCCAGCGTGCCGGCGCTGTGGAAGCGTGTCTCGCTGCCATCCACCACGGCTACGGCAATGCCGACATTGGCCTGGTCCCGGGTGATGCGGTCCTGGAGGATCTGGTCCACATCGACCTCCTGCGCCAGTGCCGGCACGGTCAGCATCAGTGTGGCGGCAAGCACTCCGCTCCAATGGCGCATCGTCGGTCCTCCTGTGCGGGTGGAGAGACTTCACCCGCAATGGGACCAGGATGTGACGCTAGTCGGGAACGCTGCGGGGACGGCCGGACTGCACTTCCAGCACCCCGATCACGTGGCGCAGCAGCCGCAGGAGCTGCTGGCGCTCGGCGGGTTCGAGCTGCTCCAGCGCCAGTTCGTTGGTGGCCTGGGTGATCTGCTCGACCACCGGCAGTTTGGCAACGCCGGCCCGGCTCAGCGCGATCAGGGTGCTGCGGCGATCCTCCGGGTGCGGTTCGCGGACGATCAGGCCGTCGCGCAGCATGCGGTTGAGGGTGGCGGTCATGGTTGGCTGCTCCACCGC
>JAEZFJ010000233.1 GCA_023437755.1 Pseudomonadota bacterium | reverse complement strand
TTCCTATGCTACACACGGCTCCCCAAGTGTCCACGTTTTCCGCGGTTTTCATGCCCCAGGTCGTCACCCGTTTCGCCCCCTCGCCAACCGGCTACCTGCACATTGGTGGCGCCCGCACGGCTCTGTTCAGCTGGGCTTTCGCCAAGAACCAGGGCGGCAAGATGCTGCTGCGCATCGAAGACACCGATCGCGAGCGCTCCACGGAAGCAGCGGTGACGGCACTGGTCGACGGGCTCAAGTGGCTGGGGCTGGACTGGGACGGCGAGCCGATCTCGCAGTTCGCCCGCGCCAACCGGCATGCCGAGGTGGCGCATGAACTGGTGAAGAGCGGCAACGCCTACTACTGCTACTGCTCGCCCGAGGAACTCGAGCAAATGCGCGAGCAAGCCCGCGCAGCCGGCAAGCCGCCACGCTACAACGGGTACTGGCGCGAGCGTGACCAGTCGGAGGCGCCCGAGGGCGTCAGCCCTGTCGTGCGGATCAAGGCGCCGCTATCCGGTGAGATAGTGGTCAAGGATCACGTACAGGGTGACGTGGTGTTCAAGGCCGAGAACCTCGACGACTTCATCATCCTGCGTTCGGACGGCACACCAACCTACATGCATGCGGTGGTGGTCGATGACCATGATATGGGCGTAACCCACATTATCCGTGGCGATGACCACCTGACCAATGCCGCCCGCCAGCTGGTAATCTACCACGCCATGGGCTGGACTGTGCCTGAGATGGCGCACATCCCGCTGATCCATGGGCCGGATGGAGCCAAGCTCTCGAAGCGCCATGGCGCGCTCGGTGTCGAGGCGTACCGTCAACTGGGCTATCTGCCGGCAGCGCTACGCAATTACCTGGCCCGCCTAGGCTGGAGCCACGGCGACGACGAGATTTTCTCGACCGAGCAGATGGTGGAGTGGTTCAGCCTCGAAGCCCTGAACAAGGGCGCGGCGCGGTTCGACTTCGTCAAGCTCGAGAACATCAACGGCCATTATATCCGTGAGGCTGATCCGAAGTACCTCTACCGCGTGATGATCGACACCGCGCGCGAGATAGGCCGAGAGGAAGATGCGAAGGGGCTGGAGGCCAACCACCATACGGTGCTCGCGGCCCTCCCCGAGTTGCGGCCGCGCGCCAAGACCGTGCTCGAGCTGATCGACCTGGCGCAGTTCATCTACGCGGTGCGCCCGATTGCGATCGATACTGCAGCACGGGCACTGCTGACGCCGGATGCGCGGCTGTTGCTGACGAGCATTGCCGATACGCTAAGGGGCCTTGCCGATTGGACAGTACCGGAGATCGACGCGGCCATGCGGCAGTTGGCCGAGACCAAGGGGCTGAAGCTCGGCAAAGTGGCACAGCCGCTTCGGGCGGCGCTGACTGGACGCACGGTTTCGCCGGGCATTTTCGAAGTAATGGTGCTGATCGGCCGCGAAGAGAGCATGGCTCGACTCGGGGACCAGATCAGCGCTGGTTGATACTATCGGATGGTAAGCTGTGCTTACCTATGCGTTTGCGTGGGGACAACAAAAGCTGATACCTCTCCGCCAGCAGAAATGCCCCGCTTGGGCCATGCCCGCGGCGCCGTCTCCTGCGAAGACGCGGGGCCATCGAGGAGAGCCACATGACTGACAAAGTCGCCAAACTCGTCATCGGGGATCAGACCCACGAGTTCCCGGTGCTGTCCGGGACCGTCGGTCCGGACGTGCTGGACATCCGCTCGCTGTACGCGAAGACTGGCATGTTCACCTACGATCCTGGTTTCACCTCAACGGCAGCCTGCGACAGCGCCATCACCTATATCGATGGTGACAAGGGCGAACTGCTCTACCGCGGCTACCCAATCGAGCAACTGGCCGAAAAGTCCAACTATCTCGAAGTTTGCTATCTGCTGCTCTATGGCGAGCTACCGACCAAGGCCCAGTTTGCCGAGTTCGAGAAGCTGGTGACGCGGCACACCATGGTGCACGAGCAGATGCACTATTTCTACCGGGGCTTCCGGCGCGACGCGCACCCGATGGCGATCATGACCGGTGTGGTCGGTGCGCTGTCGGCGTTCTATCACGACTCCACCGACATCAACGATCCACAGCAGCGCGAGATCGCCTCGATCCGCATGATCGCGAAGATGCCAACGATCGCGGCGATGGCCTACAAGTATTCAGTGGGCCAACCCTTCGTGTACCCGAAGAACGACCTCGATTACGCGTCAAACTTCCTCCACATGTGCTTTTCGGTGCCGGCAGAGGAGTACAAGGTCGACCCGCGCATTGCGCGCGCCATGGATCTTATCTTCACGCTGCACGCCGACCACGAGCAGAATGCATCGACCTCGACAGTGCGCCTCTCCGGCTCCTCGGATGCGAACCCGTTCGCCTGCGTCGCAGCTGGCGTCGCCTGCCTCTGGGGGCCGGCACATGGCGGCGCCAACGAGGCCGCACTCAACATGCTGCGCGAAATCGGCACCGTTGATCGGATCCCCGAGTTCATCGCCCGCGCGAAGGACAAGAACGACCCGTTCCGCCTGATGGGCTTTGGCCATCGCGTCTACAAGAACTTCGACCCGCGCGCTAAAGTCATGCAGCAAACAGCCAAGGAAGTTCTGTCGATCCTTGGCGTCGAAAACAACCCGACGCTGCAGGTCGCACAAGAACTCGAACGTATCGCGCTGGAAGACCAGTATTTCATCGACCGCAAACTCTACCCGAACGTGGACTTCTATTCTGGTGTGATTCTCGATGCTATCGGCTTCCCGACATCTATGTTCACGGTGCTCTTCGCCGTTGCCCGCACTGTGGGGTGGATCTCGCAGTGGAAGGAAATGATCGGCGACCCGCAAAAGAAGATCGGCCGGCCGCGGCAGCTGTATAACGGCGCGCCGAAGCGCGATTATGCGCCGCTGGAGAGCCGCTGATATGCAATAAAGCCCCGCTTCGGCGGGGCTTTCTGCTACTGACGGTGGGCGAGGATACGCTCGGCAGGGTCGACCCGGGGTTCGCCGACGGCGCCCTGTTCCATCAAGGTGCGGATGCGGCGGAAGCCGTCGAGCTGAGCCGAAAGCGCAGTGGAATCGCCAAGAAGGCGTTGCGTTTCGTTACCCAGAGCGGCGGCATCGGGCTGCATTTGCAGCACTTCTGGCACCAGCGGGGTGTCGAGGATGGCATTGGGGAGAGAGGCGTATTTGACCTGGTACTTGAACCAGCGTTTCGCCTGACCCTTGTCGGCGACATAAGTGGTGACCATCGGCACGCCGGCGAGGGCGAGTTCGAGCGTCACCGTGCCGGTAACGGCGACGGCGGCGACGGCTTCCGCGAAGGCAGCAGCCTTGTCGGCTTCGCCGGTGACGATCTCGACCGGGACCTTCCACTCGCCGACCTCATCGCGCAGACGATAGGCAAGACGCTGCGGAGTGGGCAGGCGGAAGCCACTGATCCGGGGGTGCGTCGCCAGGGATTCGGCGACGGCGCGCATCAACGGCAGGTGTCGGCGCAGTTCCCCCTCCCGGCTACCAGGCAGCAGCAGCAGCGGACCGCGATCCGGCAGTGACTGACGAAACGACAGCCGGTCAAAGGCCGGGTGGCCGATATAGTGCGTCTCGGGGCCGCCGTGCTGGCGCATGACGGCAGGCTCGAATGGCAGGACCGCCAGCACCTCACGGATATGGGGCTTGAGGGCCGCCGCCCGTTCAGGCTTCCAGGCCCAAACAGCGGGGGCGACGCAGAGCAGAATTGGGATATTGGGGTTGCGGGCATGGACCTGCTTTGCCACCAGCGCGGAAAAGACCTGCGCGTCCACGAGCACCACAACATCGGGGCGCTGCTGGAGTATGGCCTGAGCGACCTGCCGGGTGCGCCAGAGGAGCTTGGGCAGGCGCGGAAGCACGTCGGCCCACCCCATGACCGACAGTTCGTTCATGTCGAACTGGGTGCGGAGCCCCTGCCCTGCCAGGGCGTCGCCGCCAACGCCGCTGATCTCGACTTCAGTGCGACGACGCAGGCGCTGCACGAGATCGGCAGCAATGCGGTCTCCTGAGGGTTCGCCGGCGAGGACGTAGAGACGCAGCGGATCAGTCATGGCGCATGCCGAGTACGCTGATGCCAAGGCGGTCGGCGGTGGCAGCGACCTTGTCGCGCTCGATGACCAGGGTGGCACCGGCCTCGATGGCGATGGTGCCGATGCGAGCCCGTGCAGCGTTCTCGACCGTGCGGGGCCCGATGGCGGGCAGATCCAGAAACATCGGCTGCTGCGGCTTGCGGCACTTGGCGAGTACCAGGGGTGAGTTGCCGTCGGCGACCAGACGGCGGAACCGTAGCCAGCGCACGCGGCGGACCAATGAATCAGTGCCGGCAATGTCCTCCACGGCCACTGTGCGGCGGCCGGCCACGACCACGGCCTGGCCGAGGTCCAGCGCGCCCGCGTCACGAGCAAGGCGCAGTCCATGGCGCGCAGAATCGAGTTGCACGGGCCCGAGGTCGGGGCCTCCGATGCGGCCCTCCGGCGCCAACAGGTCGGGCGCAATCTCGTGCACGCCCATCGGGGCGGCACCGGTCATGCTCTCAAGCCGCGCCACAAGGTCGGACAGGCTGGTGTCGCCAATCGACGTCGCCACGGAAGTGCCGCTGAAGAAGCCGGCGAGGCTCTCGCGCGCGATATCGGAGAGGCTGACACCCCCGGCCATGACGAAGTGGGTTGCACCGAAGCTGCGGATCACCGCCACCGCTTCCTCGGGATGCGACAGGCTGAAGGGAACCGGCTCGTATTCGGCCAGATCGCGGCGGGAATTGAGGCTCAGGACCTTGATGGGCCCACGGGCGGCTGCGGCCCGCACCAAGGGCGGGACCAATCCGCCCGCGCCCACGATGAGCGCCAGCCGCTCCGTCACTTACTCGTCTTCCTGCGTGCTCCGGGGGAGCGTCAGCGGTCGATCGGACGAGGTCGAGATGAAGTTGACGACGTCCTGCACCAGCGGCGCGTCGGGGAACATCTGAGCCGCATCCTCCACGCGCTCGCGTAGGGTCCCCTCGGTGGCAAAGACCATCCGGTAGGCGGCACGGAGGGTGTGAATGGCCTCGCGGTCGAAACCGCGGCGCTTGAGACCAACGAGATTGAGCCCGCCGAGCCGGGCGCGATTACCGACAGCGACGCCATACGGAATGACATCCCCGTCGATCATGCTCTGGGCGCCGATAAAGGCATGCTTGCCGATGCGGACGAACTGGTGCACCGCACAGATGCCACCGAAGGCCACATAGTCGCCGATGATCGAGTGGCCCGCGAGACCGACATAGTTGGCCAGCACGACATTGTTGCCGACCTGGCAATCATGGGCGACGTGGGCACAGGCCATGATCAGGCAGTCATTGCCGATGCGGGTGACCATGCCGCCGCCCTCGGTGCCTGGATTTATGGTCACCGACTCTCGAATGGTGCAGCGCTCGCCGATGATCAATTGCGAGGGCTCACCGCGATACTTCAAGTCCTGCGGGGGATGGCCAATGGAGCTGAACGGGAAGATGCGGGTGCCGGCACCAATCTCGGTGATGCCGGCGACGGTCACATGCGAGACCAGCTGAACGTTGTCATGCAGAATGACGTCGTCACCGACGATGCAGTAAGGCCCGACGCTGACATTGTTGCCGATCCGGGCCTTGGCGCTGACGATTGCGGTCGGGTGAATGACCGCCGCAGTCACGAATCAGCCCCGACGATCATTGCGGTGATCTCCGCTTCGGCAATAACCGTGCCGTCGACGATCGCCTTTGCCTCGTAGCGGCCGACATTGCGGCGACGGTGGATCTTGGCGATGTGGAATTCGATGGTGTCGCCAGGACCCGCGGGCTTGCGGAACTTCGCCTTGTCCACGCCGAGCATGAGCACGATGTTTTTCCGGCCACCGTTGGAGTCGTGCTTGATGACGATCGCGCCAGCGGTCTGAGCCATGCCTTCGATAATCAGCACACCCGGAAAGATAGGGTTGCCGGGGAAGTGGCCCTGAAAAATCGGCTCGTTGTAGGTGACGTTCTTGATGCCGACGGCGGTTTCGTCACGATCGATACGCACGATCTTGTCGATCATCAGGAACGGATAGCGATGCGGGAGGGCCTCGAGAATCTCGGCCAGCGGCATGGCCGACAATTCGGTTGTGGCTTGGGACTCGTCGGTCATCCCCGCTTCTCTCCCTTGGTCAATTTTCTCAGCACTGCCAGCTCGCGCCAGAAGTCTCTTATATCCTGCGCCGGAGCACCGGCAAGCTTGGAGCCCGCAGGCCAGTCCTTGGTGACCGCCGCGCGGCCGTACACTACCGACCCGTCACCGATACTCAGGTGGCCGGATGTGCCGACGCCACCGCCCAGCAGCACGCTGTCGCCAACGATGGTGGAACCGGACAGACCAGTCATTGCCGCAACGAGGCAGTTGCGGCCAAGGCGGCAGTTGTGGCCAATCTGGCAGAGGTTATCGATCTTGGTGCCCTCGCCGATGCAGGTATCGCCGAGAGCGCCACGATCGATGGTGGTGTTAGCCCCGATTTCGACTCGATCCTGGATCAACACCCGGCCAAGCTGCGGCACCTTACGGTTGGAGTGACCGTGGTCGAGCCAGCCGAAGCCTTCGCTGCCGATGCGGACGCCGGAGTGAACAGTGACACCGTTGCCGAGATGGGCGCACTCGATGGTGCAGTTGGCGGCGATGATGCAATTGCGGCCGATGGTGACGCCCGGGCCGATGACCGTGTTGGCGCCGATGACGGTGCCGCGGCCGATCTCGACACCAGCACCGACGACGACGTTGGTGCCTAGAGTGACGTCTCGCTCCAGCACTGGGGCGCCGAGGTCCTCTCGCGCAGCACTGATGATGGTGCGGGTGTTGTCCGGGTAGAGTTGATCCAGCAGCTCCGCGAAGAGCACGTGCGGCTTGTCGCTGCTGATGGCGATCGTGCCGGGTGGAACGAGGTCGCGCAGCGCCGGCAGCACGATGACGACGCCGGCCGAGGTCGAGCGCAGTTCCTCGACGTAATCCTGGTGCGCAGCCAAGGCCAACTCGGTGGGTCCGGCCAGATCGAGCTCTCCGGCACCCTCGATCACGAAATCCGGCTGAGTCATGACTTGACGGAGATCGTCGCGGCCGACTGCCGTCAGCAGGTCGCCCAGAGCCGCCGGTCCGGCGAAGGAGTGGAAGCGGGTGTCGACCATAACGTCTCTCAAACAAATCGGGCCGCGGCGCTACCGCCCCACGGCCCGACAGAATGTTTCACGCAGTCCGGATTAGAACAAGGT
>JAEZFJ010000201.1 GCA_023437755.1 Pseudomonadota bacterium | reverse complement strand
GCCCGGCCTGTGCTGGTGGTAGCGATCAGTTGGCTGATCAACCGCGGTCCGGCGCTTGCCCGGTGCGCTGGCTCTGCGTGGGTGAGCCGGACATAGGGAAATGCTCCTGTCGCGAGTTGGTGCTTCGCCTTCCGGTTGGTAAAGCCCGGCAATCGCCCAGGTTGACGGGGAGAAACGGCACGCGGGTCTCCACCATACCTTCCCGCCATGTAGCGGGCCGCCGCGCCCATTGCGCTGTATGGAACTGAGCAGCCCGACCCGGCGAGCCGAACCCAGGCCTGGAAGTTCCCGGGGCTGGTCTCGACCACCAGACAGGGCTCGAAGCCATCCTGCGACAGTTGTTCGACTGCCTTGATGGTGAGATCGTCCAGCAAGACGATACCCGGATGGTTGGCTTTAGCCGAGGGACCGAGGCGCATATAGACAGCGCCACCCCGACTATTGGCCGCAGCGGCGCGGGGCAGCAGAGCCATCACCTCTCGGGGCGTGAGGTCAAGGTTGGTCCACTCGCCGAAACCGCGCGCCTCACCCGGTTTCGGGGGGAACACAAATCCGATGTCGAGCGGCACGCCCAAGGCCCCGATCGCAGCCTTGACGACGCGCCTGGTAGCTGGATGCACCATCAGAGGTTCATCCCCGCGATACGGCCCCGGAGAAGCGTGTAGCCCAAGCCGTTGATCTTGCGGGCGAGTTCCATAGGAGGAAAGTTGCTCCATTGGCCCGGGATGGGCTCATCAAGGGCTGAGATCGCCTTCAACGCCACAAGGGCCGCCTCGACTACGGCGAGTGCGTCTTCCAGTTCGTCGAGTGCGGAAGGATGGTGCTCGCCAAGATCGCCGTTCCGGGCATCCTCGCGAAGACGCTCCACGTGCGGGAGCTTGTCGTTCGCCGGATACCGCGTCATGGTCGCACCACAGACCAGGGCCTCGATAGCGACGCCGCTGAGTTCCTCCTGCTCGCCAAGTTCAATCTTCTTGAGCTGCGCGAGGGCATGCTTGATCGCGTCGGCCTCTACCTTCAACGCACAGCGGGCGCGAGGAACAGCCATGGGGGTGGCCACGGCAGGTGGAGGAACCACCAGGGTATCCGCTTCGGCGAGCGGACCGGAGGCCGTGAAGCTATCGGGCGGGAGTGGGTAGTCAGCGTCGTCATGGTCATCTTGGGGCATCTTGAGGTCTCCGTTTTGAGGGCCTCACCAAAAAGAGCACATAAGCCAGCAAGGAAGACTACGTTGCCGAGATCGCAACTGCAGACTCCATAGCGTCACTTGCTGGGTTTGCCCGTACTTGTCTTGCTGACGGCGGAGCAGCCAGCGGTGCGTTTGATATCCGCGCCCTTCGGGCTTGTATCAAACGCAGCTGGCGAAGGGGGCGCTGCCCCCTGTCGAACCCCCGCCGTCACGGAGGCAGCGATGGGAAAGCGCGGCAGCGAAACGCGGCGGAAAGAGCAGTCGGTGCTGGTTCGGTTGGGTGACGCCGAATACCATCGCCTCTCTGCCCTTGCGCGCGCAGCAGGAGTGACTCGCGCCGAGTATCTGCGTCGGCTCTTTGGTGGCAGTCACCGCCCCGTGGACGACGCAATCGGTAACCGGCAGTTTACCGAGGCCGACCGTGTGCTGCTGTCATCCCTTACCCGCAGCATGGGGCATCTGGCCGGCCTGATGAAGCTGGCAGTGTTGAAGACGCCCGGTGTCGGCCCCGGGGTGACGGTCCGGTCATGGCTGCAGGCGCACCGCGAGGAGCTTCAGGACCTGCAGGCGCAGATCCGCAGCCTGCTGGGGCGTGCCAAATGATCGGCGGCCTTGTTGAACATGACGGACACAGGGCGCTGGCACTTCACCTTTCCAAGGTGGAGGACAATGAGACCATCACGGTCAGCTCGGAGGGGCTCTCCACATATGGTATTGGCGACGCTCTCGACGAACTCAACCTGATGGCGCTCGGCTGCCGCAGCCGAAAGCCGCTGCTGCATGTTTGGGCGAGCCCCAGTCGATTCTATTCCGATCATGACTGGCAGACCTACTGGAGCCTTTTCGAGGCCGAGTACGGCCTTGAGGGTCACCCATGTCTTGAAGTGCGGCACCAGAAGCTTGGCGCGGGAGGTCGCACCGCCGAGCACACGCACCGTGTCTATCTGCGTATCGACCATGAGGGGAAGGCGGTTCGCACAAGCCACTCCGCTGCAAGGCAGGAGAAGATCAGCCGCACTGCGGAGTACCTCGCAGGAGAGCGTTTTACCTCCGGGTGCTTCAACGACGTCGTTATAGAGCGTCTGCGTGCGGAAGGTCGTGAGGACGTCGCCGACGCTATGGTCCGCGCAGGCCTCGACAAGGTGGTGGCAAACACCGCTCCCACATCGGTCGAGCGCGCCATGACCGAACGGCTCGGTGATCTTGCTGCCGACGAAGTCTGGAGACGCGCCGCCATGGCGTGGCGTCGCTCGGATGACGGCACTTCCTTTGTTGCCGCCTTGGCTGAGACGGGTCTGCGCATTGCCATGGGCGACAAGTGCCCGGTTTTGGTTTCTCCTGCCGGCGCCGTACATCCATTGTTGCGGGCGCTCAACAAGGGCGCCGAGCGCAACGCCGGCAGCTCGGTCCGGAAGCGCGACGTTGACCGGCGATTGCAGGGGGTTCCGCTACCACCTGTCGACAGCATCGAGCCACTGGAGGGCTTCGCAGCAGGTCCGTTTGCGGTCATCAGTCTCGACCGTTTGCCGGTTCCACAGACGAGGGAGGGGCAGCCACTACACCACATGGAAGATGTCCCTGCGTCGGACGCAGTGCAACAACTCCGGCCTTTAACCCCACAGCAAGAGACGGCGCTGTTGCTTCTGGAAGATGCGCTTCATGGCACCGCCGCGGAAACGGCACGCGCCGTCCGGGCAGAGATCGAAGCGGAGGTAGAGAAGGCGGTCGCGCGCAGACGGCTCCGCGACCGCATCCGAGCGGAACACGCATCCTGGCAGCTCCCGAGCATAGGTGTCGCAGGCTGGCGGGACACTTATCGTGCGGAACTGGCGGGGTTGCCGGCAGGATACGGCCAGCATCTCAAATGGGTGGAAAAGCTCGATGCCGATCGGCGGCGCGTGACACTTAGGTCAGGCACGATCATTACCTTGGAGCCGCAGCGTGGCTCCACCGACAAGACAGGATCAGATGCCGTCGCGGTGCTGATCGAACATGCCCGGGTCCGGAAGTGGCCAGGCATCACGATTACCGGTGATGAGCAGTGGCGGTACGACGCAGCGGTGGCCGCGACGCGCGCCGGCATTGCTGTGGTCGACGCCGATCTGCTGCCTATCGTGGAAGCGGAGCGCACCCGAATGCTGCTCGAAGACTGGTGGAGCTTCCGGCAGGACTTCGAGGACGCGCCTCCTGACCAGCGCCAGCAGCAAATTCCCAAGCTGCTCGCGTATCTCGAAACCCTCAGCGGGGCGAAAGGGATTCGCGACCTTGTTCCGGAAGAGCAGCAACGGATGTTGGACGCTTATATCGCCGCTTATGATCGCCATCGCCAGGCCCGGACCAGCAGGTTTCCGCGCGCGGGTCCTTGATCGGGCCGGGTTGGCGAAGTCGGCAC
>JAEZFJ010000168.1 GCA_023437755.1 Pseudomonadota bacterium | reverse complement strand
GACCGGCGCTGCCCTCGAACATGTGCTGCCGGTGCTGAGGCAGGTCCGCGTCACGCATCCCGGCATCAGCGCCAATGTCGTGGTCGATACGAGCGACAAGCTCGCGCCGCTGATGCTCGCCGACGAGCTCGACTTCTATATCGGTCGCATCCCCGGCACGATCGACGCCAGCGCTTTTGTTCCAGAGCCGATCGGCCCGGAACCGGTTGCGCTGATCGTTCGTGCGGGACACCCCCTCACCCGCCGCAAGAATCCCAGCATCGAGGAATGCGTCGAGTTCGACTGGGTGCTGCAGCCGCTGGGCGGGCTGATGCGCCAGACGGTGGAATCCTACCTGATGAGCCGGCGGATATCGCTGCCCGCCCGCGTCATCAGCACGTCCTCCACGCTGATGACGCTCGCCCTGATCGCTCAGTCGAACGCCATCGCACCGATCGCACGGTCTGCCGCAACTTTCTTCGGCAGCGAGGAAGGGCTCGACGGGCGGATCGTCAAGCTGCCGGTGGCCGACGACATGGTCGTCGCGCCCTACTCGCTTCTTCGCCCTTCCGGACGCGACCTGTCGCCCACCGCGCGCATCGTCCACCAGCAGATTGCAGCACGCCTGCCGCGAGAGCAGGCAACCCCGGGTTGATACTCATACCACGACCCCGTTTACAAAAGTCATATAGTATGATTTTTTAATTCATGGGCTCCATCGCCCTCATTTGGGAGGAATTCATGTTTGCCAAGACCCTGCTTGGCGCGAGCATTCTCGCGTCCATGACCTTCTTTTCGTCCGCCGTTCTGGCTCAGACCATCGGGTTCTCCCAGATCGGCTCGGAATCCGGCTGGCGTGCCGCCGAGACCTCCGTCACCCGTCAGGAGGCCGAGGCTCGTGGCGTGGACCTCAAGTTCGCCGACGCTCAGCAGAAGCAGGAGAACCAGATCAAGGCCATCCGCGGCTTCATCGCCCAGGGCGTTGACGCCATCCTCGTGGCCCCCGTGGTTGCCACCGGCTGGGAAGACGTGCTGACCGAAGCCAAGGAAGCCGAAATCCCGGTCATCCTGCTCGACCGCGGCATTGATGCACCCGAGGACCTTTACCTCACCTCGGTCGCTTCCGACCAGGTTCTGGAGGGCCGTGTGGCCGGCGAATGGCTGGTCAACGAAGTGGCCGGTGAGGACTGCAATGTCGTCGAACTGCAGGGCACCGTGGGCTCCAGCCCTGCCATCAACCGCAAGCAGGGCTTTGAAGAAGGCATCAGCGGCGCGGCCAACATCACCATCACCCAGAGCCAGACGGGCGACTTCACCCGCTCCAAGGGCAAGGAAGTGATGGAAGCCTTCCTCAAGTCGTCCAATGGCGGTGCAGACATCTGTGCGGTCTACGCCCATAACGACGACATGGCCGTGGGCGCCATCCAGGCGATCAAGGATGCCGGCCTGAAGCCGGGCGAAGATATCCTCGTCGTCTCGATCGACGCCGTCCCCGATATCTTCACGGCGATTGCGGCCGGCGAAGCCAACGCCACCGTCGAACTGACCCCGAACATGGCCGGTCCCGCCTTCGACGCTCTTGCTGCCTACTGGGCCGACGGTACCGAGCCCGAGAAGTTTATCATCACCGAGTCCAAGCTCTATACTGCCGCTGATGATCCGGCTGGTGAGTACGAGCGTCGCAAGGGCCTCGGCTACTGATAGGCTGAGCGCGTGAACGAACCCCCGCCGGTGTGCCGGCGGGGACTTCGGTTTGGCCGTCCGTTGCGGGCGGCGGGGGAGGGGCAATGAGCCAGGCGCCATACGCGCTCGAGGCGCGCAAGATCGTCAAGATCTTCGGCAATCACGTCGCGCTCGACAACATCGACTTCGGCCTGCGCGCCGGCGAGGTGCATGCGCTTCTGGGCGAGAACGGCGCCGGCAAGTCCACCCTCATCAAGATACTCACCGGTGCCTACCAGCCCACCACCGGGCAGGTGCTGGTCGACGGCACCCCGGTAACGCTGGACAACCCGCAGCACGCCCAGAAATACGGCATCGGCACCGTGTATCAGGAGGTCAACCTCCTGCCCAACCGCTCTGTCGCCGAGAACCTGTTTCTTGGCCACCAGCCGACCCGCTTCGGGCTCGTCGACCGCCGCCGGATGGAGCGCGAATCCCGCGCCGTGCTGCAGCGCTACGGCCTCGACATCGACCCGGCGAGCGAACTCGGCGCCCATTCGGTCGCCGTGCAGCAGATCGTCGCCATCGCCCGCGCCGTCGAGCTATCCGGCAAGGTGCTGATCCTCGATGAACCAACCGCCAGTCTCGACCGCAACGAGGTGGAACGGCTGTTCGAGATCGTCCGCGATCTCAAGCAGCAGGGCCTCGCCATTGTCTTCATCACCCATTTCCTCGATCAGGTCTTCGCCATTGCCGATCGGGTGACGATCCTGCGCAACGGCAAGCTGATCGAGACCCGGGCGCTGGACGACCTTACCCGCACCGACGTGGTCCGGCTGATGCTGGGCAAGGACATCGCCTTCTCCGGCGCCACTGGCGTCGAAGATGCGCGGCCGCTGGGCGAGGTGCTGCTCGACTTCAAAAACTACGGCAAGAAGCGCAGCGTGCATCCGTTCAACCTCACCATTCACAAGGGCGAGGTTGTCGGGGTTGCGGGCCTGCTCGGCTCCGGCCGGACCGAGATGGCGCGCATCATGTTCGGCGCCGACGCGGCGGATGAAGGCACCGTTGCGATTGAAGGCAGGCCTACCACCATCGCCCGCCCCACCGATGCAATTGCCCACGGCTTCGGCTTCCTCCCCGAGGACCGCAAGGTCGAGGGGATCTTCGGCGACCTGTCGGTGCGCGAGAACATCATTATCGCGCTGCAGGGCAAGCTCGGCTGGTTCAGCCGCCTTAACCGCGACGAGCAACTCGAGATCGCCGGCCGCTTCGGCGAAGCTATGGATATCCGCGCCGCCTCGCTCGATATGCCGGTGAAACTCCTTTCGGGGGGCAACCAGCAGAAAGCGATCCTGTCGCGCTGGCTGGCCACCGACCCGGCCTTCCTGATCCTCGACGAACCGACACGCGGCATCGATGTCGGCGCCCACGCCGAGATCGTGCGCACCATCAACAGGCTGCGCGACGAGGGCATGGCGCTGGTCGTCATCTCCTCCGAGCTCGACGAGGTCGTCGCCTATTCCTCGCGCATCGTGGTGATGCGAGACCGCGAACTGGTCGCTGAGCTCAGCGGCGAGAACATCAATCCGGGGGTCATCGTGCAGGCCATTGCCAATCACCGCGAGGGAGCACCGGCATGATCCGGCGTACGCTTCGCGGCCTCGCCAATCCGCAGTTGCTGGCGCTTCTCGGCGTGCTGCTGATCAACTGGGCACTGTTCCCGGGCTTTTTCCGCATCACCTGGCAGGACGGGCGCCTGTTCGGGTCGCTGATCGACGTGCTGAACCGTGGCGCGCCGGTAGCGATCCTGGCTATCGGCATGGCTGGCGTCATCGCCACCAAGGGCGTCGACCTCTCCGTCGGTGCAGTGATGGCCGTGGCAGGCGCGACGGCCGCCACTCTGGTCGTGGCGGGCTACCCAGCACCCATCGCTGTTGTCGCCGCCCTATCGATAGGCCTGGTCTGTGGACTTTGGAACGGTTTCCTCGTTGCCGTGCTCGACATTCAGCCGATCGTGGCCACCCTGGTGCTGATGGTGGCCGGGCGCGGCATCGCCCAGCTCATCACCGAGGGCTTCATCGTCACCTTCAATGATCCTCTGCTGGTGTTCATTGGAACGGGCTCGTTCCTGGGCCTGCCGATGGCAGCCGTGATCGCGCTGGTGTTGGCGATTCTGGTGACGCTGCTCTACCGGCGCACCGCGGTCGGCTTGTTCGTCGAGGCTGTCGGCATCAACCGCGCCGCTGCGAGTCTCTCGGGCATCCGCAGCCGCATGCTGCTGATGATGGTTTATGGCCTTTCGGGCCTGTGTGCGGCGGTGGCCGGCATCATCATCGCCGGCGACATCCGCGGCGCCGATGCCAATAATGCGGGCCTCTGGCTCGAACTCGACGCGATCCTGGCAGTGGTGATCGGCGGCACCTCGCTGCTGGGCGGCCGCTTCTCCGTACCGCTGGCGGTGATCGGAGCCTTCATCATCCAGGCCATGAACACAGGCATCCTGGTGTCGGGGTTCCGGCCCGAGTTCAACCTGATCGTCAAGGCCGGCATGATCTTCCTGATCCTGCTGATCCAGTCTCCCCTGGCCTCGCGGCTCGCACCGGTTCGGCTGCGCCCGGCTAAGCAGGCGGTGTCAAAGTGAGCCGTAGCCTTCGTCCCCTCCTGGCCACGGCCGTCATCTTCGCCATCGCCTATGCGCTGGCGGTGCTGCAGTTCCCCAGCATGTTCTCGACCCGCGTGCTCGGTAATTTCCTCACCGACAATGCTTTTCT
>JAEZFJ010000159.1 GCA_023437755.1 Pseudomonadota bacterium | reverse complement strand
GCCTATGCCAAGGGCCTGAGGACGGTGAAGACCTGCGTCGGCTCGGACTGGTGTCGCTTCGGCACCCAGGATTCGACGGGGCGTGGTGTCCGGATCGAGAAGTTCATGTGGGGCAGTTGGACCCCCGCCAAGCTCAAGCTGGCGGTATCCGGCTGCCCGCGGAACTGCGCCGAAGCGACCTGCAAGGACATCGGCGTGATCTGCGTCGACAGTGGCTACGAGATCCACTTCGGCGGGGCCGCGGGGCTCGACATCAAGGGCACGGAAGTCCTCTGCCATGCAAAGACAGAGGACGAGGCGGTCGAGATCATCGCGGCGCTGACCCAGCTCTACCGTGAGCAGGGGCGCTACCTGGAGCGCATCTACAAATGGGCAAAGCGGGTCGGCTCCGACTCGATCAAAGCCAGCGTCGTCGAGGATATCGGCAAGCGCCGCCAGCTCTTCGAGCGCTTCGTCTATTCCCAGCAATTCGCGCAGGTTGATCCGTGGGAAGAGCGGGTCAACGGCAAGGACGCGCATGAATTCGCGGCCATGGCCGACTTCCAGATGATGCAGGCGGCGGAGTGATGAGCATGACCGACTGGATCGACATCGGCCACCTTGCCGACGTGCCGCGCCGCGGCGCCCGCTGCATCAACACCCCGCTCGGCAAGATCGCGGTGTTTCGCACCGCCGACGACCGGGTGTTCGCCATCGACGACAAGTGCCCGCACCAGGGCGGGCCCTTGAGCAACGGCATTGTCCACGGCGCGCAGGTCACCTGTCCGCTGCACAACTGGGTGTTTTCGCTCGAAACCGGCCTCGCCCAGGGCGCCGACGAAGGGGCGGTGCGGACCTATCCGCTCCGCCTCCTCCAGGATCGCATCCTCATCGATGCCGACAGCTTCCGGGCGGCCACCGCCGCCTGACCCCTTAATCGCCCCTTCCTCCAGGAGACACGAAATGGACTACGTAGCCCCCAAGGACTTCATCAAGAAAATGATCGATGCCGGCGAGGCAAAGGTCTTCATGTCGACGCGCGACACGCTGATCCGCGCCTTTATGGCCGGCGCCATCCTCGCACTGGCGGCGGCCTTCGCCATCACCATCACGGTGCAGACCGGCCAGCCGCTCGCCGGCGCCATCCTGTTCCCGGTCGGCTTCTGCCTGCTCTATCTCATGGGCTTCGATCTACTCACCGGCGTGTTCACCCTGGTGCCGCTGGCATTGATCGACAAGCGTCCGGGCGTCACGCTTGCTGGCGTGCTGCGCAACTGGGGCCTGGTTTTCGCCGGCAACTTTGCCGGCGCGATCACCGTGGCGCTGATGATGGCGGTGATCGTTACCTTCGGCTTCACCCAGGCGCCCGACGCGGTCGGCGAACGGATCGGCCATATCGGTGAAGGCCGCACCCTCGGCTACGCCGAACACGGCGCTGCGGGCATGCTCACGCTGTTCATCCGGGGGGTGCTCTGCAACTGGATGGTCTCCACGGGGGTAGTCGCGGCGATGATGTCGAACTCGGTCACCGGCAAGGTGCTCGGCATGTGGATGCCGATCATGCTGTTCTTCTACATGGGTTTCGAGCACTCGATCGTGAACATGTTCCTGTTCCCCTCGGGGATACTGCTCGGCGGCCAGTTCTCCTTCTGGGACTACATGGTCTGGAACGAGATCCCCACCGTGGTCGGCAACCTCGTCGGCGGCCTGACCTTTGTGGGCCTCACCCTCTATGCCACCCACAGCCGCACCGCACCTGCCCGGCGGCAGCCAACCGCTGCTCTGCGCGAGGTCGACGCCACTGCCGTCGCGGCCGAGTAGGCGAGCAAAGGAGACCGGCAGATGAGAATAGTGTCCCGTATGCCCGCCGAAGCCCCGCGGCCCCGCATGGCGGCGCTGTCGACGCTGCCGGTCTTCTACACCCTCTCGGGCAAGCGCGTGCTGGTCGCCGGCGGCTCGGAAGCCGCCGCGTGGAAAGCGGAACTGCTTGCCGCAACAGGTGCGACGGTGGACATCGCCGCACCCGCAGCGGACCTGTCCGAGGAGATGGCTGCGCTGGTCGGGGCGGGACTGGTGGTCCATCTCGACCAGCCATGGGCCACCCTCGGCTGGGGTGAATATGCCCTCGCAGTCGGCGAATTTGAGGAGAACGAGGCCGCTCGCTTCGTTGCGGCGGCACGGCGCGCAGGCGTTCCGGTCAATGTGATCGACAAACCCGCCTTCTGCGACTTTCAGTTCGGCTCCGTGGTCAATCGCTCGCCGGTTGTGGTGGGCATTTCGACCACGGGCGCGGCACCCATTCTGGGCCAGGCCGTACGGCAGCGCATCGAGATGGTGCTGCCAGCGGCGCTGGCCGAGTGGGCCGCCCTGGCGCAGCAAGTGCGCAGCAAGGTCACCGACCTGCTCAAGCCCGGTGCCGAGCGGCGCGCCTTCTGGGAACGTCTGTCGGCGGCCGCTTTCCACAACAGGACGGCCCACGTCGACGTCGCCACCTGGCTCGGCGACGCTGCTGGAGCCAAAGCCGGGCGGGTAACGCTGGTGGGTGCCGGACCGGGCGACGCGGACTACCTCACCATCAAGGCGCTGCGGGCCCTGCAGGCAGCGGACGTCATCCTGTTCGATGATCTGGTATCGGACGAGGTGCTGGAGCTGGCGCGGCGCGAAGCCAAGCGCATTCTTGTGGGCAAACGCGGCGGCCGCGAGAGCTGCCGGCAGGAGGACATCAACCGCACCATGATCAGCCTTGCCAAGGCCGGGCGGCACGTGGTGCGGCTCAAGTCGGGCGATCCGATGATCTTTGGCAGGGCAGGGGAGGAGCTTGCCGAACTCGAGCGCGAAGGCATCGCTGCCGAGGTGGTGCCCGGAATCACCACAGCCCTGGCGCTGGCGGCGGAACTGAAGCTGTCACTGACTCACCGGGACTGCGCCCAGTCGGTACGGTTCATCACCGGGCATGCGCGCGATGGTCGGCTGCCAGACAATCTCGACTGGCGGGCGCTCGCTGATCCTGCCACCACGCACATCTTCTATATGGCTGGCCGCACGGCGCCCATGCTGGCCGCTGGATTGCTCGAAGCGGGGCTGGACGCCGGCACACCTGTGGTGGTCGCGACGGATGTGAGCCGGCCGCAGCAGCAGGTGCAGCATTTGACGCTGGCCGCTCTTGGCGGCAGCGAGATCGATGTGTCGCGACCCGTGGTGATCGGGGTGGGCGAGGCGCTGCGGATGCGTGTGCCGGAACAGCTGCCGCACGTGGCCAGCGTCAACTGAGTGGCGCAGTTGCCGTCGGGCAGAGCAGGGAACCCAAACCGGGCCTGCCGCTTCATCCTCCCGACAGGAGAAAGTGGCGCATGTCCAGGATTTTGACCTCCCCCGAAG
>JAEZFJ010000107.1 GCA_023437755.1 Pseudomonadota bacterium | reverse complement strand
GCTCTGGCCTCCCAGGAGGACGACTTCGGCCCCCGCATGATCCTGCTGGGCGCCGCCGGGATGCTTCACCGGATCGGCCGGCCCGATGCCGTCCCCTTTGCCGACCGCTTCGTGCGCCATGTTCTCGCCCGGTACTTCGACCCCGCCTCGGGGCTGCTTCGGAATGTGCCGGGCGGCGACGTCTCCAACATCGGCCACGGCATTGAGTTGGTGGGCTTTGCCTTCGACTACCTCCCAGCCGACGCGGATGCCGCGCTGGTACAGCGGCTCGAAACCGTGCTGCTTGCCTCGTTCAATGCGGGCTTTCATGGACCCGGCCTGCGGCTGGCGGTGTCGGTCGCATCCGGTGCCCCACAAAGCCCCTACTGTCCGTGGTGGTCGCTGCCGGAGACTATTCGTGCGGCAGCGCTGTGTTACGAGCGCACGGGGAATCCCGATGTGCTCGAGGTCTGGCGCAAGGCGCACGATGCCTTCTTCAGGGACTTCTGGCGCGGGGAGCCGGCGCTGGCCTACCAGACTAGAACCGAAGAGGGGCCGGTGGATTTCGTACCGGCCACTCCCGACCTCGATCCGGGCTACCACACCGGCCTCAGCCTGCTCGCTGCCATTCAGGTGGCCGAACGCATGGGCGCGGGCCAGTCGCTTCGTTCCAAAACAGGTGCTTAGATGGCTGCCGTAGAAATTCGCAACGTAGCCAAGTCCTTTGGGCCGACGGACATCATCCGCGACGTCAACATCGACGTGCCCGATGGCGCCTTCGTGGTGTTGGTCGGGCCGTCGGGCTGCGGAAAGTCCACGCTGCTGCGCATGATCGCGGGGCTCGAGGACATCGACAAGGGCGAAATCGCCATTGGCGGCCGCGTGATCAACGATGTCGAGCCCAAGCACCGCGACATCGCCATGGTGTTCCAGAACTACGCCCTCTATCCCCACATGACGATCGCCGAGAACATGGGGTTCTCGCTGCGGCTGGCCCGCCGGCCTAAGGACGAGATCGATCGTCGCGTTACTGAAGCGGCGCGTATCCTCGGGCTCGAGGACTACCTGCATCGCTACCCCAAGCAGTTGTCGGGTGGGCAGCGTCAACGCGTGGCGATGGGCCGCGCAATCGTCCGCCAGCCGCAGGTGTTCCTGTTCGACGAGCCGCTGTCGAACCTCGATGCCAAGCTTCGCGTGCAGATGCGCGCCGAACTCAAGGACATGCACGCCCGCTTCAAGACCTCCACGATCTATGTGACGCACGACCAGATCGAGGCCATGACCATGGCCGACCTGATCGTGGTGATGCGCAGCGGCGTGGTGGAACAGATCGGCACGCCGCTCGAACTTTACGACAATCCGGCCAACATGTTCGTCGGCAGCTTCATCGGGTCTCCCGCCATGAACTTTGTCACCGGTACCGTGCGGGCGGAAGCGGGCACTGTCACGCTTGAGGCAGCCGGCGGCGTGCGCTTTCCGCTGGGGACAGAATATGCCGGTCTCACTGGCCGGGCGGCAACACTCGGTATTCGGCCGGAGCATCTTGCGGTGGCCGCGCGGGGCGAGGGGCTGAACGGCACCATCATATCTATCGAGCCGACGGGCTCGGAGACGTTCATCGTGGTGGACACCGGCCAAGACAGGCTGTCTGTGTTGCTCCGCCAGCGACTGATGGCGCGGCCGGGCGATGCCATCTCGCTCGCCGTGAATCCGGGCGCCGGCCACCTTTTCGACAGCGAGAGCACGAAGCGGGTAGTGACATAACTGTCCCCGGCGGCGCAGGCGGTTCTGCGCCGTCCGGGGCGGGTTGCCCTTATTTGCTGCCCAGCAGTGCGGCCGATGCCTTGTCTAGGTGCAGGGTGGTGTCGTGGTGCTGCTGGAGGATGGAGGCCGGCACGTTCGGCGTGACCTCGCCTTCGCATGCGGCCCGCACGGCTTCGGCCTTGCGCGCATCCGGCACCGACAGGATGATGGTGGCGCTCTTGAGGATCTGCTGCACACTCATCGACACGGCACGCAGCGGCACGTCATCGATCGTGGCGAACCAGCCTTCGCCCATCTGCTGGCGACGGCAGGCCTCGTCCAGTTCAACGACCAGGTAGGGTGCCCGGGTCCCGAAGTCCGCCGGCGGGTCGTTGAAGGCTAGGTGGCCGTTCTCGCCAATCCCGGCGAAGCAGACATCGATGTCGACCTGAGCGATCCGCTGGCTGACGCGGTCAACTTCGCCAGCCAGGTCGGCTGCGTCGCCATCGATGTAGATGATCTCTCCGAGATGCGGGAGCTTCTCTGCGAACCGCTCCCGCAGGTAGCGGCGGAAGCTGGCGGGATGCTCGCGTGAAACGCCGACATACTCGTCGAGATGAAAGGCTGTGACCTTGGAGAAGTCCACGTCTGCCCTGACAAGGTGCTCAAGCATCTCGAACTGGCTGGCACCGGTTGCCACGATGATGTTGGCGTGGCCGCGGGCGGAAATGGCCGCGTTGATTGCCTCGGCACCCTGACGGGCTGCCGCCTGGCCAAGCGCATCCTTGGAGGCGTGGGTGATGATCTGCACGAGCCGGTTTCCTTCGGTCTGGCAGGCGTGAGCCCTGAAAACGTTTGATCGTTAAAGGAAAGGATAACAGCTTCGACCGGTTACGCAACCGGTTGCAAAACCGCTGGGAGTGTAGAACAGTTGTTCATCGGCACCGCCGGAAGGAGGAGGATCCAATGAATCTGAAGTCGCTTGCTCTCATTGCTGCCGTAGGCACCCTGATGAGCCACACTGCAATAGCCCAGGACGGTGGGCTGATTGTCTACAACCCCGCCGGGGACGCAGGTGAGCTGATCATCGATGGCTTCCGCGAGAAGTATCCGGGCATCTCCATCTCGGCAATCAATGCCGGCGTGGGCGAGCTGTTCACCCGGATGGCTGCGGAAAAGGACAACCCGCAGGGCGACGTGGTCCTCTGCGCCTCCAGCGAAGCGTTTCTCTCCAATCCGGGTCTTTTCGCCCCCCACGAAAGCCCGGAACTGCCCAATTTTGACGCCGACGTCGTGGCGGCCGACCATTCCTTCTACGGCTGCTCGATGCCGCTGCAGGCGTTCATCGTGAACACTAACCTGATGAGCGAGGACGAGTATCCGCGGACCTGGGCCGACCTGGCTGCCCCGGAGCTGGAGGGCAAGCTGGTACTGGCCAACCCCTCACTCTCGGGCTCCGCCTATGCCCAACTTGCCCAGATCCTGCAGCTCTATGGCTGGGACGTGGCCGAGCAGGTCATGAAGAATGCGCGCTTCACCACCTCCTCCCAGAGCGTGTTCCAAGACGTCGGTCGCGGCGAGATCGAGGTCGGGGTGACGGGCGAAGTCAACATCAAGACGATGATGGACGAAGGCTACCCGGTGACCGCGATCTATCCGGAAGATGGCACGGGCCTGCGCTTCGATGCCTCGGCGATCATCGCCGGCGGCCCGAACCCGGACAACGCCAAGCTGTTCCTCGACTACGCCAACTCCAAGGAGGCGCACGAGCTGATCGTATCGACCAACCGTCGCTCGGTGCGCAAGGACGTGGCGCCGCCGGAAGGCCTGATGCCGACCAGCGAGGTCCCGACCTTCCCCTATGACGACAATCTCGCGGCCTCGACCCGCGACGAGAACCTGGCCAAGTTCGACGAACTGTTCGCGCAGTAATCGAGCCAGTGAAGCGCGGCCCGCCGCGCTTCACCACTACCGGAGAGCGCCACTTGCATCATTTCCAGGGGTTTACCCAGGCCAAGAACCCTGACGCGCCTGAAACCAACGAAGACCGCATCGTTGCCATTCCCAACCGCCTGTATGCGGTGATCGACGGTGCGACCGACATCAGCGGTCTGCGCTATGACGACCGGCTGGGGCAGGGCGCCACCGGGGGCTATCTTGCGGCCCAGGCAGTGGCGGAAGCGCTTGCGAGTGTCGCTGCCGGTCCGCTCGCGAGCCTGCCAGATCCGACTGAACTTGTCGGAGATCTCAACCACGCCATCGCCGCCACCTACCAGCGGCTGCGGATTGCTGAGCCCGACATTCGGTCGGGGCTGGCGCGCTTCCGCGCTGCGTTTTCCGCCGCTTTCGTTTCTGGCGGCATGGTTCGCCTCGTGGCCCTCGGCGACTGCACCATCCGCGTCAATGGCGAGGTGGTGCTCGAACATCATTTCCCCGGTGACACGGTGCTATCCAAGGCACGCTCGGCCGCCTGGACCATGCTGATCGAGAAGGGCCTGGGCGCCGACGCCGCCCGCCCGGTCGCGCGGCAACTGATCGTCCAGGGGCCAGCCTCCGCCGCCCCGGCACCCCATCCACTCACCGCAGCCGACCTCGCCGCCATTGTCGCGGCCGTGCGCTGTGACCGTCTCATCCTTGACGCCTGCGGCAATGACCTTGCCCTGGTCGACGTTATCCTTACGGCTGGCCTTGAAGGCATTCGTGCCGATCCGGACGCCATCTATGCCGCTGCCCTCGATGGCGTGAGCGACACCAGCAGGTCGGCCCGTGTGCTCGACCTTCCCCGCTCCGAAATCAAGACGCTGGAACTTGCCACCGACGGCTATCCGGCTCTTCCCGACGCCACCGGTATTGCCGCCTGGGAAGCCGCGCTCGCCAAGGCCGACCGGATCGACCCCGACCGTATAGGCCTCTATGCGAGCACCAAGGGCCGCGTCGGCAAGAATTTCGGGGATGACCGCAGCATCCTCTTCATATCCGCAGGAACCGACTGATGGCCCCTTCTTCGCCGGCGCCCGCCCGCCTTTCAGTGCGCGAGCTGACCAAGATCTTCGATACACCTGAGGGGCCGGCCACGGCGGTCAAGGATGTCAGCTTCGACATCGCGCCGAACACGTTCTTCACCATGCTTGGGCCATCGGGCTGCGGAAAGACCACGACGCTCCGCATGATTGCCGGGCTCGAAACCATTACGAGCGGGCAAATCCTGTTCAATGGGGAGGACTTCCGTCGCAAGAGCGCTTTCGAGCGCAATATCGGCATGGTATTTCAGTCCTACGCGCTCTTTCCGCACATGACCGTGTTCGAGAATGCGGCCTACGGTCTGAGGCTGCGCGGAGCCGACGAGGCTACGATCAAGAAGCGGGTCCACGAAACCCTGGGCATGCTTCGCCTCGACGGACTGGCCCAGCGCTACCCGGCCGACCTGTCCGGCGGCCAGCAGCAGCGGGTCTCGATCGGTCGCGCCCTGGTCTATCATCCCGGTATGCTGCTGCTCGATGAGCCGCTGGCCAACCTCGACGCCAAGCTGCGCGTCGAGATGCGCGACGAGATCCGCCGCCTGCAGAAGGCGCTGAACGTGATGGCACTCTATGTGACCCACGATCAGGAAGAGGCCATGGCGATTTCGGACGTGGTCGGCGTGTTCTCGAAGGGGCGGCTGATGCAGTTGGGAGCGCCTTACGAGATCTATTCCGCGCCGACGTCCTTGTTTGTTGCCGACTTCATCGGCAAGGCCAACTTCTTTCCAGTGGACATTGAAACCCGCGACAGCAACCGCGCCGCCGTAGTGGCCATTGGCGGGAGCCGCTTTGCCGGGGTCAAGACGGTAACGGCGGCAGACGACGAGGGCGACTGGTTCGTGAAGCCGCATACGGCCCTCATGATGAGCCGGCCTGAGCAGATGTGGCTGGCCTCTGCCAGCCAACAGCTCGACAGACCCGCCTTCACCGGACGGGCGGTGCGCATCCAGTTCCTCGGCAGCTTCGTCCGCTATCTGGTCGAGAGCAGCCAGGCCAGAGGCGAGGTCATCGTCGACCTGCCGGCGTTCGCAGAAGGCGTGTCGGAGGGCGATGAGGTGCGGTTCGGGCTGGTCGGGGAAGGCCTCGTGTTTGAGGAGAGTGCCCGATGAGGGAGCTTGCAGCGACAGCGCTGCCGACCGCCACCAGGCGACGCCTCAACATCGCGCCCTATGTGGCCGGGGGTGTCACCATCGTCGTGCTGGTGGCGTTCCTGCTGTACCCCATCGGCACCACGATGCTGAACAGCATTGCCCCCGCGGGGCAGGCCTTCAATGGGCTCAATGCGACGCTGGAGAACTTCTCGCGATTCTTCACCTCGTCCATGTACCAGCAGGCCTTGTGGAACACGATCTTCATCGGCGTGGTGGTGACCATACTCGCAACGGCAGTTGCCGTGCCGGCGGCGTATTTCGTTGCCCGGGTGCAGATGCCCTTCAAGCCGCTGATCCTGTCGCTGTCCATTATCCCTCTGATCTCACCGCCCTTTATCGGGGCCTATTCGTGGGTGGTGCTGTTCGGCCGCAGCGGCATTGTCTCGCAATACCTGAACCAGTGGTTCGGCATCCAGATGCCGCCAGTTTACGGGCATTTCGGCGTCATCCTTTCGATGGTGCTGTCGAACTTCACCTTTGTGTTCCTGTTCGTCCAGGGCGCCCTGACAGCAGTCGATCCGCATCTGGAGGAGAGCGCCCGCGTGATGGGCGCGTCGCGCTGGCGCGTGCTGCGCACCGTGGTGCTGCCGCTGGCCATCCCGCCGATGCTGGCCGGAGCGATGATCGTGCTCATCGAGGCGCTGGGCGAGTTCGGCACGCCAGCAGTGCTGGGCGGGGAAATGTATGTGCTCTCCACGCTGATGTATTTCCAGATTCACGGCTTCTTCAATCTCAACGCGGCGTCCGCCATCGCGTTGGTCAATGTGCTGATCACGCTCGGGGCGATCCTTTTCCTGATCCGGGTCAACAAGAAGCGCCGCTTCGTGACCGTTGGCAGCACCACTCGCCGCGCCGCGCTACAGACCGGTCGGGGCATCCGCGTCATCGCCAACCTCTATGTGTGGGGATTGCTCGCGCTGGCCCTGCTGCCGCAACTGGTGGTGGTATTCACCTCGTTTGCCGAGAAGTGGCCGGGCACCCTCTGGCCTACCCAGTACGGCTGGGGCAACTACCAATACGTGTTCAGTCGCGTGGTCGAGCCGCTCCAGAACAGTCTGATCCTTGCAGCGGTGGCGACCGTGGCTTGCGTCATCTTCGGAACGCTCACCGGCTATGTCGCCGAGCGCAAGAAGTTCGTCGGCAAGTGGGCCCTGGACCTCACCATCATGCTGCCGTTTATCCTGCCGGGCATTGTCACCGGCGTGGCGCTGCTGGTGACCTACAACAGTGGACCGGTCGCACTGACGGGCACCGCCGCGATCCTCGTGATCGGCTATTTCGTGCGCCGCATCGCCTATATCTACCGTTCGGTGGTGGCTGCGGTGACCCAGATTGACCTCAAGATGGAAGAAGCCTCCACCGTTGCGGGAGCGACATGGGGGACCACGATGCGCAAGGTCACCATCCCCTTGATCGCTCCCGGGATCCTTGCCGGCGCAATCATCGTGTTCACAACGCTCATATCGGAAATGAGCACCACGGTGATGCTCTACTCCGCGCGATGGAAGACCATCTCGATCGCCATCTATGAACGTCTGGAAACTCAGGAGATCTCTGCCGCCGCCGCCATTGGCTCGATCACCATCTTGGTCACGCTGATCCTGGTCCTTGCCGCTACCCGGGTAATCGGGAAGTCCATGTCAGAGCTCTTCTCTTGAGCCGTCGTCCTCGGCGATTCAGGCCGTAGCTGGCGGACACTGTATCAGTTGGGTGGCAGCTCGTGCGTGCGCATCGCCAAGAGCGGACCGCCCGCAATCGGCCCTCTTGCTGCCAGCTCCGCTGTTTCGCTTGACGGCTCGTTTGAGGTCGGTAGCGGTCTGGCAGTTTTCAGACGGTGGCGGTCGAAAGCAGACACATAAAATGGGTGCGTTCGCTGACCGTCCCTGATTGTGTGCTCCGAAAGCGAAGCGGACATGTCGTCGAAGAATGTCGAGGGCTGGACCTGTCGCCTTGTCTGTTGAGCTGCCGCTTTCCGGTGAAGGCGTTCTGCATCGGCTTACCCGGTGCGATGTAGTGCCTATCGATACGATGACGATCCGCAAAGCCCGGGATTGCGTTCGAGGAAAACTCCGTCCCATTGGTCGCTGACGATCAAAGGCAGGTTGTAGTCTTGTTCCGCTCCGACGTCAGCGAGCAGCGGGCCCTTGCAGCCATTGTCGCGGTGGAGCAGGATACTGGTGCTGACCCATCAGGGCAGCTGTGGGCCGTGGACATGGCCACGGGCAGCAAGCCGTCTGAACTCTATCGCTACGATGCCTTGCTGGTCAGTAGTTCTCTGCTGCCGCTTGGCTGCTTTAACTGGACGCGGGCTAAGCGTTCGGAGGCGTAAAGCGGTTTACCGGCAGCTTGAGATAGTGCCGATTATCGTCTTCGGCAGGAGGCAATCGGCCACCGCGCAGGTTGACCTGCAGTGCTGCCAGCATCCGGTTTGGTAGCGGCAGGGTTGCGTCTCGGTCGGTGCGTCGCTTGATCCATTCCCGTCGATCCGTCCCATCTTTGACATGGACATTGCTGGCCTTGTGCTCGGCTACCGTAGCCTCCCACTGCGGCTCGTCACGGTTCGCACTTCCGTAGTCATGACCAACAAAGAGCCGGGTTTCCGGGGACAGTCGAAGCAGCTCTTGAATCGACTCCCACAGCTGCTCTGCACTGCCTCCGGGAAAGTCGGCGCGCGAAGTACCAGCGTCAGGATACATCAGGGTGTCATGGACGAATGCAGCGTTACCTACCACGTAGGTGATAGATCCCAGTGTATGCCCGGGGGAAAGGAGAACTGAGGCCGGAAGATTGCCGATCTGAAAGGTCTCTCCCTCCCTGAACAGTCGATCAAAATCGCGGTCCGGGTGAAAGGCGTCCGGAAGGTTGTAGATTTCGCTCCAGAGCCCCGCAATATCGTGCACCCGGTTACCGATGGCTGCAGGCGCGCCCGTCCGCTGCTTGAGGTAGGCTGAGGCCATCAGATGATCGGCATGCGGGTGCGTATCGAGCACCCACTCCACGGTGAGGCCATTCTGCTCGACTAACTCGAGGACCTGATCGGCACTCCTGTAGCTCGTCGAGAACGACTTTGGGTCGAAGTTCCACACTACGTCGATAAGCGCCGCTTTCCTGGTGTCCGGGTCGGCACAGATATATTGGACGGAACCTGTGTCAGGCTCATAGATCCCCCACACGTCGGGGGCTCCAGGACCTGATGATGGGGAGAACCGAACCACCGGCTGCTTGAGAGCGTCAGACATCCCGTCAAACCTTTCTTTAAGTAGCGAGCAGGACCGGCGCCCTGCCGAGGAACCGGTCGCCTCTACGGGCGGCCCAGCTGCTTTCCAGTGAGGGGAGCCCAAGGAGGCTCCCCTCGGTTGCTGTCCGCTCAGAGCGCCCTGACAACTTCTTGCAACATGATGCGGACCAGGCCCGCCACGGCGCTCAGATCGGCATTGTCGATGGAGGCCATGGAGGCGACAGGATCGATGGCGCTCACCTCCACCTTGCGGTCGGGCAACATCCGTACAATGACATTGCACGGCAGCATTGCCCCCACCCGCGGCTCGAGCTTGAGCGCCTCATAGGCCATCTTCGGGTTGCAGGCCCCGAGGATCATGTAGTCGCCGATATCTGCGTCCAGCTTGGCCTTCATGGTCTTCTTGACGTCAATTTCCGTCAGAACACCAAAGCCTTTCTCCGCCAGCGCATCACGCGTTCTGCGCACCGCCTCTTCGAAGGTGCTGTCCTCGAGAACCTTGTCGAACGTATAGGTCTGCATGTCTGTCTCCGTTATGCGGTTGGTAGTAGGTAGCGGCTAGAGTGAAGCTGGCCGTTCACTGACCTCCAGTTGGCGCTCGAAAGGCTGCTCCGCACTGAGAGCACCACTTTTTTCGCTCTTACCCGCGGGCTGGCCGGTGGGTTGTCCTGCCAGTTCGGTAACGGCCTGATGCTGGGTCAGGAAGATCCTGCCCGTCAGGTGGTGCAGAAGGTCGGTCCCCGAGAGCTTGTCCATCACGGGCCCTTTGACCTCGGAAAGATGCAAGGCGACGCCCTGATCCTTCAGCCGCAGGTTGATGGCTTCCAGGCTTTCCAAGGCCGATAGGTCAAGATCGTTCACGGCCGAGCACATCAGGATGACATGCTTCAGGTCAGGGCTCTCCGCTGCGTGGGCAAATACCAGGTCCTCCAGATAGCGCGCATTGGCAAAGTAAAGGCTCTCATCGACCCTGATAGAGAGGATGCCGGGAGTGGTTTCCACCTTGTGGCGCTTCACGTTGCGATAATGTTCGGTCCCGGCCACCCGTCCGACAATGGCCGCGTGCGGCTTGGACGAGCGATAGAGGAACACCAGGATCGATGCGCCGACGCCCAGTGAGATGCCCACTTCGACGCCGAAGATAAGCGTGCCCACAAGCGTGATCGCAACGGCGGCAAAGTCGGCTTTCGAGTAGCCCCACGCCCGTTTCAGGATCCCGAAATCGACCAGGGTCAGCACGGCGATGATGATGGTGGCCGATAGCGTAGCCTTGGGCAGCACGGCCAGGAACGGCGTCAGAAGCAGCGTAGCGCCTGCGATGCCGATTGCCGTGAAGGCTCCAGCTGCGGGCGTGGCCGCCCCGGCATCATAGTTCACGACCGAACGCGCGAAGCCGCCAGTCACTGGGTATCCCCCGCCGAAGGCAGCAGCAATGTTGGAGGCACCGAGGCCGATCAACTCCTGGTTTGGGTCGATCCGCTCACGCCGCTTGGCAGCGAGTGTCTGAGCCACCGAAATGGACTCGACGAACCCGACAACCGAGATGATCAGTGCTGGCACGGCGAGCGCTTGAATGGTGTCCAGCCCGAACGAAGGCAGCGAAAGCATCGGCAGACCCTGCGGCACGTCGCCGACAAGAGCGACCCCTTTTCCACCGAGGTCGAATACTCCAGCCGCTGCCATGGTGAGAAACACCACGAAAACTGGACCGGCGCGAACGATGAGGTTCGCTACGCCTTTGGGCAGGTGGAGCCGAAGCAGCCAGTTCTTGAGGTCCAGTCGGATCCAGAGCAGCAGGGCCAGCGAAACTGCGCCTACAGCTAGCGTATAGACGTTGATCCTGCCGATGTTTTCAGCAAGCGACGCAAGCAACTCCGGCATGGCGTGCCCATGGGTGGAGATGCCGAGAAGGCCACCCAGCTGGCTGGTGGCGATGATGATGCCCGACGCCGTGATAAATCCGGAGATCACCGGATGGGAGAGGAAGTTGGCGATGAAGCCAAGTCGGAAGAAGCCCATAACCGCCAGCATGCCACCAGAAAGGAGTGCTAGAACTATGGCGGCACTGGCGTAGTCGGCTGTTCCTTCCGCGGCCACGCGACCCACGGCTGCGGCTGTCATGAGCGAAACCACTGCCACTGGGCCGACCGCAAGAGCCGTGGAGGTGCCGAAGATCGCATAGGCGATCAACGGCAGGATGGAAGCGTAAAGACCCACCTCCGGCGGTAGCCCGGCCAGGAGTGCATAGGCGAGCGACTGCGGAATAAGCATGATGGTGACGATCACCGCCGCGACCATATCGCTTGTAAGAGTTTGGCGGTTGTAGCGCCGCCCCCAGTCAAGGATTGGGAGGTAGGTCTGGAGCTTCATTACCGTTACTTCTTGGAGGCCTGATAAAGCGCGCCGGCGCGCCCACCGGAGCGGCAGTAGCCGAGGATAGGGCCATCGGTTTCTGCCGTGGCTTGTTCGAAGCGAATGAGCTGTCCTTCGGTCAGTTGACCCGAGACGGGGATGTGGAAGGCCTTGAGGCCGAAACGCTCGGCCACTTCGGCGATCCCGGCGAAGGACGGCTGGCCCGGGTCTTCATTGTCCGGACGAGCGCAGATAATCCCCTTGTAACCCGCCTCGGCGATCAGCCTGACATCATCGGGCCGGATCTGGGGGCTTTGGGCGAATTGGTCATCGATCTTGTTGATGTTCATTGTGTTTAATCCTTAGCGGTGGCGAGCCCATTGATGGGCACTTTGAGGTAGGTCTTGCCGTCGTCTTCCGGCGGGGGAAGTTGCCCCGCACGCATGTTGACCTGCAGGGATGGGATGATCAGCTTGGGCATGGAGAGGGTCTTGTCCCGCTCTTCGCGCATCTTGACGAACTCGTCTTCCGACGTGCCGTGGCCGATATGGATGTTGTGGTCGCGCTCTTCCGCCACCGTGGTCTCCCACTGGATGTCTCGTCCATTGGGACCGTAGTCGTGGCACATGAACAGCCGCATCTCGCCGGGCAGGGTCAGCAGCCGCTGGATGGACCGGTAAAGCGTGCGAGCATCTCCGCCTGGAAAGTCCGCGCGTGCCGAGCCCCCGTCGGGCATGAACAGTGTGTCACCGACGAAGGAAGCGTCGCCGATCACATGCACCATGTCCGCCGGCGTATGTCCGGGCGTGAACAGGGTATGGGCGGTCATGGTGCCGATCTGGTAGCTGTCGCCGTCCTTGAACAGCTGGTCGAACTGCGACCCGTCCCGTTGGAACTCGGTGCCTTCGTTGAAGATCTTGCCGAAGGTGTCCTGCACCACGCAGATCTGGTCGCCGATGCCGAGCTTGCCGCCCAGTTTGGACTGGATGTAGGGAGCCGCCGAGAGATGGTCTGCGTGGACATGGGTCTCGATCAGCCACTCCAGCTTCCAGCCGTGATCCTGGATGTGCCGGATGATCTTGTCGGCGCCCTCGTAGGCGATGTTGCCGGAGGCGTAGTCGAAGTCCATCACGGAATCGATCACGGCGCAGGCGTCGGACTTCGGGTCCTTGACGATGTAGCTGATGGTATTGGTCGGCTCATCGAAGAAGGCGACCACTTCTGGTTTCACCGTCAGGTCAGGAGTGAAGGGGATGGCTTGGTTGGACACGGAAATCTCCTTTCCAGGAAAATGATCAGGCGAGGGCTGTGCGACGTGCGGAGATGGACTGCAGTCCCTTGACCGCAAGGATGCCGACGACCATGGCAGCAACGAAAATGACGGGCATGGTCTCTCCCAACCCGAGCGCAGGGATTGCTCCACCCGGGCAAAAGCCAGAGATGCCCCAGCCGGCACCGAAGAGGGCAGAACCACCAACGAGCGGAAGATCCAGGTTGCGCTTGGTCGGCAGGTGAAACTTGAGGTCGAAGACGGGAGCCGGCCGCCGCAGCACCAACCGGTAGCCAACAAAGGAAACTACCAGGGCGGAGGCCATTACAAGCAGCAGACTGGGGTCCCAGGTGCCGAAGACATCGAAGAAGTTCAGAACCTTGGCCGGATTACTCATGCCGGAGATGGCGATGCCGACGCCGAAGGCGATCCCGATACCCGTTGCGGAAAGAAGACGGAGCATCAGAAGCCTCCCAGGACGTGGCGAATAAGGAAAACGGTCAGGAACGTGGTGGCCATGAAGGTGAGGGTAGCGACGATGGACCGGCGGGAGAGACGGGCCATCCCACAGACGCCGTGGCCAGATGTGCAGCCGCCGCCAAACGTGACGCCGATGCCGACGAGGAGGCCCCCGAACACGACTGCCCAAACCGGTATGTTCGTTTCGAACGGGACGGGGGTACCTGTTGCCACAAGCAACAGAACGGGAGCCAGAACAGCCCCAGCAAGGAAAGCGAGGCGCCAGCTCCGGTCCTGATCGCCCGGCAACATTGCACCTGTCAGAATGCCGGTCATGCCGGCTACGCGTCCATGCAATGCCATGAGCGCCACAGCGGCGGCTCCAAGAAGGGAGCCGCCCAGAACGGCTTCGAAGGGGGTGAAAGTGGTGATCATGTGCCTATCTTGATAAAGGGAGTTCGCGCCGTGGCTGACGAAACTACGGCCCGCCGAAAACTGTTGCATAACATATTCGAATATTCTAATGTGTCAAGCATGGAAGCGGAAGTTTTGGACGTCATGCATATCACCGACCTTGAGCCCCGGGCCGAAGAGGCCGCTCAGCTGCTCACGGCTATGGCAAACCCCAAGCGGCTGATGATCCTGTGCAACCTGCTTGAGCAGGAACGCAGTGTCAGTGAACTGTCGCGCATTGTTGATCTGGAGCAGTCACCTCTGTCGCAGCACCTCTCGAAGCTACGGGCCTGGGGCTTGGTGAAGACCCGCAGGGACGGGCAGACCATCTATTACCGACTGGCGTCCGAGCCGGTCACGCGTGTGCTGACCACGCTGTACGATATCTATTGCCGAGCCGAAGCGTCGACGGTCGCCTGACGCAACTTAGCGGGCCTCCTCTCGTGCCGTTCACACGTGGAGAGGTCACGGAGAGGATATGCACGATCAGCTACTGATCATGGCTAGCTGCTCGGACTGAGCGGGTTGTTCCTCAGCCGCTTGCAGATACCGAGGCGGATTGTGCAACCTTGTGTTCCAGGCCATTGAAAGCTCCACCTCAAGTCCGTCCTTTGGCCGGTTCTTCAGCGTGAGCGGTCCCCTGTGCTTTGCCATTGCGGCCTCGACGGCTTTTATGCCTGGCCCCTCGTCGACAACAACCGCATGGACCATGGCGTCCTGCTCGATCAGTGTGACGGTGACCTCCTGCATGGGCGACGACACAAGTACCCGAGGGTCCCGTCGGAACCAGTTCTTTTGACCTGTGCTGCGGCTGGGACGGGAACTGCTGCGCCAGCAAGGTGTTCGTTGAGCAACAGGAGGTTGTGATGATCGAGAAACAGGTCCGCGAAGCCATCGTCGCAGAACTCGAGAGGCAGGCGGCTACAAAGCCCGGCAAGCTGAAGGTCGAGCGCACGGAAGACGATCTGAGGGTGTCGGGCGATGTTGGCCTCGATGAACTGGTCATGGCGGTGATCGGATCCGTCGCCGGCGGCCCTTGAGGCTCCTTGCGGTTGAAGCTCACGCCTCTGGCGGTCGTGCAGACTCGACCCTATAGTTGCCGCAAACGGGGGAGGCAGGGCTGGCGGACCGATCAAGGCTGAGTTGGAGTAAGGTGCCGGCGATACCGGCGGCGCTGACGCTGCTGCTGTTGTTTCTCGCCGCATTCGCCGGGATTTTCGGCTACTTCCTGATCCAGGGGGTGAGCCAGACCAGTCGCAATATCGAGCAACGCTCCGCCACCGCCGCGCAGATTGTGGCCATCAACGCCTACTGGATCGCGCAGGTAGCGCAGCAGACCTTGCTGCGGGTCGATGTTGCCCTCGAGGCCGATCTCACCGGCATCGCCAATCTGCCCGTGGCGCTTCAAGGGCTGCCGGAGGACGCAGAAGTGTACGTGGTGGACGATCAGGGTCGCACCATCTACGCCACTATTCCGGGCGCCGACGACATATCCATCGCCGATCGCCAGTACTTCATCGCCGTTCGGGACGGCGCTCCCTACTACACTTCGAGCCTGCTTCAGAGCCGCATAACGGGCGAGCAACTCTTTGTCTTCAGCAAGCGTGTGGAACGAGGCGGTGCTTTTGCCGGCGCAATCATGGTCTCTTTCCCGGCATCGGTGCTGGAAGGCGTCTGGAGTTCCCTGGGTGTGGAGGAGCCCTCGACCATCAGCCTCGTCCGCGACGATGGCATGCTGATGGCCCGGCTGCCGCCGACCGACGGGCCGGTCGATCTGAGCGGCCAGCCCCTTTTCACCGAATACCTTCCCGCCTCGCGCACGGGAACCTACAACTCCGCCGCCTCACCGGTGGATGGAGTCTCGCGCGTCGTCAGCTATTGGCGGGTGGACGGGACCAACATCGTTGCCTTGGCATCGGTGGCTTCAGCGCA
>JAEZFJ010000073.1 GCA_023437755.1 Pseudomonadota bacterium | reverse complement strand
ATGCCGAGCCGGTCGCCACGCAGCACGCGGAGGTCGAGGTCGCGCACGATGGCACGATCGCCGTAGGATTTGCTCACACCCTCGGCTTCCGCCACCAGCGCGCCGGAGGTACGGCCGGCGGAGGCGGTCATCGACACATTGCCGGTGACGCCGCGCTGTTCGCGCCGTTCGCGGCGGAGGGTCGAGAGGTTTTCCAGGCGCCGGACATTGCGCTTGCGGCGGGCGGTGACGCCGTAGCGCAGCCAGTGCTCCTCGCGCACGATCTGGCGGTCGAGCTTATGGCGTTCCTTTTCTTCCTGCTCGAGCACGTCATCGCGCCACGCCTCGAAGGCAGAGAAGCTGCGATCAAGACGGCGGGTGATGCCGCGGTCGAGCCAGACGGTGGAGCGCGAGAGATCGGACAGGAAACGGCGGTCGTGGCTGATCAGCACCATGGCCGCACGCAGACTGTCGAGTTCGGCCTGCAGCCATTCGATAACGGGGAGGTCGAGATGGTTGGTGGGTTCGTCGAGAAGCAGCACGTCCGGGCGCGGGGCCAGCACGCGCGCCAGGGCGGCGCGGCGACCCTCGCCGCCGGAGAGGCTTCGGGGCGATTCGTCACCGGTGAGGCCGAGCGACTCGAGCAGGTAGCGAGCGCGGTGCGGATCATCACCCGGGGCAAGGCCGGCTTCCACATAGGCGAGCGTGGTGGCGTAGGCGGACAGGTCCGGCTCCTGCGGCAGGTAGCGCAGGGTGGCGGAGGGTTCGACGAAGCGCAGGCCGGAATCGTGCCCGACCTCACCGGCGGCGATGCGCAGCAAGGTGGACTTGCCCGAGCCGTTGCGGCCCACAAGCGCGATGCGCTGGCCCGGCGAGACGATCAGTTCGGCACGCTCCAGCAGCTGCGTGCCACCGAAGGTCAGCGAAATATCCTGGAGCGAAAGAAGGGGAGCGGCAGCCATGGCGGCGGATAGAGCATAGCCCAATGGCAAAGGAAAGGCCGGTCAGGACGTTGAGGATCCCAACGGGCCAGCGGAGACGGCAGCAGCAAGCCTCCGTCGTGTCGCGGCGGGCAGGACCGGATCGATCCCTCGACCCATCCGGCACTGCGCGATGATGGACATAAGCCACAGCCTAACGTGACTCAGACTCATATGTGTTTGGGGAGGCGGCGCGACTAGCTGAGCGCGGCGATCACCGTCTCCGACACCGCTTCGGCCGTGGTCAGGCCAAGGCGTTCGCGGATCGAGCGCTTCTTGCTGGCGAGATCGGCAATGGTGTAGCCCTCGAGCACCTCGAAGAATGCACCCAGCGCCTCGCGCAGCGCGCCATTGAGGTCACATTCGCCGATCAGCGGGCAATCGGCGCCATCCTCGAAGCACTCGGCAAGGGCGAAGTTCTCTTCGGTGAGGCGGATGGTGTCGAGCAAGGTGATCTCGTCGGCCGGCTTGCCGAGACGGATGCCGCCATGGCGTCCGCGCACCGTCTTCAGGAGACCGTTCTCGACCAGTGGCTTGATCAGCTTGAACAGGAACAGTTCGGAGATGCCGTAGGCCTTGGCGATCTCGGCCACCCGGCTCAGCCCCGGCTCGTTCACGGCACAATAGACCAGGGCGCGGACAGCGTAGTTGGATTGTCTGGTGAGTCTCACGTCGGCCTCTCAGGTTCAACTCACACCTTATAACCATTCTAAAAAGTGTCAATTCCTGACAGATCACTTCATGTTTGAAAGGGCCTGGCGGCACTGGACGGCGGTTTAAGTTCGGATTATGAATTTAACTGGGAGACGGGGAGTATCGTGAGCAGAACCAGGACTCGAGCCGATCTGATCGAGCGCGCTGTGGCAGAGACGGGACTACCGCGGGCCGAGGTGTCGACGCTGCTTGACGACATGCTGCGCCTGATGGGCTCAGCATTGATGAATTGCGAGACCGTCAAACTGACCGGCTTCGGATCGCTTCAGGTCCGCTCCCGCGCCGCCCGCACGGGCCGTAATCCGCGCACGGGTACCGAGCACGAGATCTCTCCCCGCCACACGGTGGTGTTTACGCCGAGCGCGCAGCTGAGGGAGGCCCTCGCGGCGCGCGTGTCAGGCGGCGAGGTCCGCCAAAGCACGCGAGAAGTAGCGGCGGTAGATCGGTAGTTCGGCGGCACCAACCGCCGCGGCCCTCGCCCCCAGCCGACCAGCCTCGACACGTGGCAAGGACCGAGCCCCGACAGGCAATCCCGCCAAGGCTGTTTCCGTGGCGTCGATCAGGCGCAGCAGCACAGCGGGCGGCAACAATCCATCGATGATCGCCAGGCCCGCAGCCGCCACCGTGGTCGTGTTGTAGATCACGCTCGCAAGGGCAGCGGCGGCCTGAGCGATCCAGAGGTCGAGCGCCGGCCCCAGTTCGTCGTAGTTCCACTCATGCGGGGGCAGGTGCGCCGGGATGGCAGGGCCGGCCAATGTGGCCAGAGACGAGAGCGACGCCAGTTGGCGAGCGGGCTGCAGTTGGCCCCTGCTGTCGGTTACCAGCATGTCGCCGAGATTGGCGGCTGCCCCGAAAGGGCCTTCCCATTCGACGCCCTCGGCCAGACGCGCCGCGGCTATATCGTTGCCGAGGAAGAAGTGGATGAAGCGGGACGGACGCGGCGGCGGATGGTGGACCACCTGCGCCCAAGCGGCGGCGCTGCCGCAATCGAGCAGCGACACCTCAAGCCCGGTTTCGGCCTGAAGCTCGCTGGCGAGATCGAGTTCTGCCCACAGAGCCGCCTGCTCCGAGGGCGCGCCGAAGCGACAAAGGCCTGCCAGCATCTCGCTGGGGAGCGCGACGCCGATGTCAGTCAACCGCGGCTGAACACCGGTGGGCAGCGCAGCCCGAAGATCGGCGATGGCGGTGCCCAGCCCCGTCGCGATGGTTGCCGCATCGGGATAGGCGTAGTGCAGCCTCTGGCGCGCCCGAACTTGCGCATGCAGGTCGACCAGCAGCACCTCGGCATGGCGCCAACCAATCTCCACTCCAATGCCGAAGGCCCCGTCCGCCCTGAGAAAGATGGGGGTAGCAGGTTGCCCGCGCCGGCCGCGCAACACCTCGCCGCGCTCGATCAGTCCGATTTGCTCGCAGTCGGCGAGGATTGCCGAAACGGTCTGCGGTGCAAGGCCGGAACGGCGGGCGATCTCGGCATTGGAGGAGCCGGGATAGAAGGCGACCACCGTGAGCACGGCCCGCTCGTTGGCACGGCGAAGCCCCTGCGGTTGCAGACCCCTGCCCCGCACATCGAACGCGTCGCGCAACTCCTCGCTCAGTGACGACATGGTGTTTCCGCTTCAAGCGCCCCGTTGCTACCGGACGGCTCGGTATTGAAAAGGTTCAGCGGCTGCTGTCCACTGGAAAAGGTCGCAGGCGCGCCAAGTCCTGGCCAGCCCTGCTGGAAGGAAATGCGATGAACGAGCTCGAGGCGCGGGCACACGCCTTTGCCACCGACGCGCATGGCGACATAGACCAGCGCCGGAAATACACCGGCGAGCCCTACATCGTGCACCCCATCGCGGTGGCGGAGCTGGTGCGCTCGGTGCCGCACACGCCGGAGATGATCGCGGCGGCGCTGCTCCACGACGTGGTGGAGGATACGCCGGTGACCATCGAGGGAATCGAGACGGAGTTCGGCGCGAGGGTAGCGGAACTGGTTGGCTGGCTGACGGACGTCTCCCGGCCTGGCGACGGCAACCGGCGCGTGCGCAAGCATCTCGACCTGCTGCATACGGCGAAGGCACCCCCCGACGCCAAGACCATCAAGCTCGCGGACCTGATCGACAACACGCTCACCATCGCCAAGCACGACCGCAGCTTCTGGCCGGTCTATCGGCGCGAGAAGGAGGCTTTGCTGCAGGTGCTGAAAAAGGGTGATCCGACGCTGTGGAAGCGGGCTGCGTCGAATATCTAGCCCGGCTGGTAGAAATCGGAGAGCGGGTCAGAAAGCACCATCTCCCGCAGTCGCTGCCAGAGAAAGGCGCGCAGTTCGATGAAACGGCGGTCGGCCCGCACATTGTAATCCCAGCGCGGCCGCGGCAGATCGACGGCAACCCGGCCCACCAGCCGGCCTGGGCGAGGCGCCATCAACAGGATCTCGTCGGCCAGCAGGATGGCCTCGTCGACGCTGTGGGTCACAAATAGAACCGTGGGGGTACGCGCCTGCCAGATGCGCAGCAGTTCGAGTTGCATGAGTTCGCGGCTTTGCGCATCGAGGCTGGCGAAGGGCTCGTCCATCAGCAGCAGGCCTGGCTCCGG
>JAEZFJ010000069.1 GCA_023437755.1 Pseudomonadota bacterium | reverse complement strand
GACAAAAAGCCGAGCTTGTGCTTGAACTTGGGGTTGATCTCGGGGTCGGGCTCGTCGCCCCCGGCGGGAATGTAGAAATTGTGCAGGGTCACCGGCCCATGGCCGAAATCGGTAACCGCTGAGACGTGGCGGGAGTCATCGATCTCGCAGAACACGCGGCTGGAGATATCGGTGAGTGGCGTCTTCGAAACGATGGCCACCCCGTGGTAGCCCTTCTGCCCATGCACCGCCTGGTGCGGGTAGCCCGCTTCGGTGAAGGCGTTGCGCGGAAACTGGTCGTTGGTGCACTTGATCTCCTGCAGCATCAGTACGTCCGGCTGGTGTTGCTGCAGCATGTCCACCACCATGCCGATGCGCAGGCGAACGGAGTTGATGTTCCAGGTAACGACGGAAGCGGGCATGGGACTCCTGGGGGCGGGTACGGCGACGTTTCACGTGAATCCGCGGAATAAACAAGGCCCGGCACCTTTCGGAACCGGGCCTCTCGGAACTTGGATGGGAGCGAAGAGCTACTCGCTCTTGGCTTCGCCTTCGGCAGCGTTGGCCTGCTCGGCGGCGGCAGCAGCGGCTGCAGCCTCGGCATCCTTGGCGGCCTGTTCGGCGGCAAAGGCCTCGGCAGCGGCAATCTTCTCGGCTTCGCGGGCTTCACGGGCAGCCAGAGCAGCCTCGCGCTCGCCGGCCTCGATCTTGCGGGTGCGGGCGTTGGTCGATTCGAAGATACGAGCCGACTTACCGCGACGGTCGCGCAGGTAGTACAGCTTCGCACGACGCACCTTTCCGCGCTTGATCACTTCGATCGAGGCGACGTTGGGCGAGTACAGCGGGAACACGCGCTCGACGCCTTCGCCGTAGGAAATCTTGCGAACGGTGAAGCTCTCGTTGAGGCCGCCACCGTTGCGGGCAATCACCACGCCTTCATAGGCCTGGAGACGCTCCTTGTTGCCTTCGGTGATCTTCACCCAAACTTTGACGGTGTCGCCGTGGGTGAACTCGGGAAGCTCGCGCTTGGCGACGAGCGCCTGGAGCTGCTCGGTTTCGAGCTGCTGAATGATGTTGGTCATGGTCGATCCGTTTCGATCTTTTCAATGGAGCGATTTAGCCGGCCCGAAGGCCGTCGCCCGGTCTTGGTTGGTGTAACGGAGGGTAGTCTTCTTGTTGCCAGGCGCGCCGGGTCCGAACCGCCCGTCACGCAATCGCCGCGCGTATAGGGGAAAACGCGAGGAGAGTCCAGCCTCGGTGTCGCTACGCACCGCTCGGTCCCGCGCCCCTGAGCCAATCCTACTTCAACAGATCGGGCCGCCGTTGCCGAGTCAGCATTTCGCTCTGCTCCTGGCGCCATTTGCGAATGCGCGCATGGTCGCCGGAGGTCAGCACCTCGGGGATGCCCAAGCCCTCGAATACCTGCGGACGAGTGTACTGCGGATATTCCAGCAAGCCGTTCTCGAAGCTCTCCTCGGCATGGCTGTCGGCGCCGCCAAGCACGCCCGGGATCAGCCGGACCACTGCCTCCAGCAACACCATGGCAGCCACTTCGCCGCCCGCGAGCACATAGTCGCCGATCGACACTTCCTCAAGGTCACGGGCGTCGATGACGCGCTGATCGACGCCTTCGAAGCGCCCGCAGACGATCACCGCACCCGGACCAAGCGCCAGTTCCCGCGCTCGGGCCTGCGTCAACGGCTTGCCGCGCGGGGACATCAGCAGCCGGGGCCGTGGATCTGCCGCCGATGATACTGCGTCGATGGCGTTGGCGAGGATATCCGGCTTCAGCACCATGCCGGCGCCCCCACCGGCCGGAGTGTCATCCACCGTCCGGTGCCGGTCGGTCGCAAAATCGCGCAAGTGCCGCGTTTCCAGCGACCACAAACGGTCGGTGAGGCCCCGGCCCAGCACCGAGGCGCCAAGCGTGCCCGGAAACAGATCGGGGAACAGAGTGATGATTGTCGCCGAAAAGCTCAATCCGGCTCTTCCTCGCCCTCCGGCGCGTCGAGCGGCACCACGATGGTCAGATAGCCGTCGGCCAGCCTTACCTCCGGAACCACCGTCCTAGTGAAGGGGTAGAGGAAGCTGTCGCCCGACTGTTCGTCCCGAATCTCGATGATGTCACCGGCGCCGTGGTTGTGGATTGCCGCGACGGTGCCGATCACTGTGCCGTTGTCGATCCGCGCCTCGAGGCCGATAAGATCGGCGTGGTAGAAATCGTCCTCGTCATCGGGGTCGGGCAGGCGATCGCGATCGACATAAAGCTCGATGCCGTTGAGGCGCTCGGCCGCGGTGCGGTCGGACACGCCTTCGATCGTGGCGACGACGACGTTTTTCTGACGCCGCACCTTGGTGATGGTGATGGTGAGGCCCGGCCGATTGGTGGCGAGCGGGCCGTAGCCGGCGATGTTCTCGGGCTCTTCGGTATGAGTGGCGATGCGCACCTCGCCCTTGATGCCGTGGGCGGCGCCGATCTGACCGAGAAGGATGGATTTGCTGCTGCGGCTCATGTGGCCTCGCTGGTTTTCGTGTCGTTTAGCAGGTGAAAGCGCGCTTGCAAATCGCCGGGAACCAATGCTGCCGCCCTTTGATTGTCCTGCGGAAACACCGAAGATGCGAGGAGCGATCCATGGCGCAGGTCCTGAACAGCCGCGACGACATCAGACAATGGGTGGAAGCGCGCGGCGGCTACCCGATGCTGATGGACGTCCCGGATGGGACCGGCAACCGCACTCTGCTGCAATTGACCTTTGGTCAACACGCGCTCAACTCGGACAACAACGAGGGACCCGATCGGATCGGCGGCTTCCACCTTGTCAGCTGGGAAGAGTGGTTCGCCGCCCTGGAAGAAGGGCAGCTCGCCTTGCGCGTCTCGGATGATCCGTCCGGCGGCAACGAAGCCGAGTTCGAATTCGTGGCCAACGATGGCGAGGGCGAAACGACGGACGCGGCGCGCAAGCCAGCGGCAATCGCGGTCCAATCGCCAACCAACGGGGGACGCGACTCCTAGTCCTCGTCTGCCGCCGCTTCGATCGCCTCCATGTCCTCGTCGGAAAAGCCGAAATGGTGCCCGAGTTCGTGCACCAGCACATGCGTGACAACCTCACCGAGGGTATTGTCGTCGTTCTCGGCCCAATAATCCAGAATGGCGCGACGGTAGAGGAAGACGGTGTTCGGCAGCTGACCGGTCTGGGGGACCGCACCGTCCTGAGTCAGGCCGATGCCGTGAAACAGGCCCATCAGTTCGAACGGATCTTCCATGCCGAGGTCGGCCAGCACGTCGTCGGTGGCGAACTCGGCGACGGAACAGGTCACATCCGCGGCAAGCGAGCGAAACGGCTCCGGCAAGGTGCGAAGCGCCTCGCTCGCCAGGGCCTCGATGTCGTCAAGGGTCGGCGCGTGACGCCCGACCCAGTCCCCGTGGCTCACTGCCACTCGCGAATATCGACGAAGTGGCCGGCAATCGCCGCAGCGGCGGCCATTGCGGGCGACACCAGGTGCGTGCGGCCCTTGAAGCCCTGACGGCCCTCGAAGTTGCGGTTGGACGTGGACGCGCAACGTTCACCGGGCGCCAGCTTGTCCGGGTTCATGGCAAGGCACATGGAGCAGCCAGGCTCGCGCCAGTCGAAGCCCGCATTCTTGAAAATGATGTCCAGGCCTTCCTGCTCGGCCTGTTCCTTGACCAGACCCGAGCCGGGCACGACCATGGCCGAGACGTGGCTTGCTACCTTGCGGTCCTTGATTACGGCGGCGGCGGCGCGCAGGTCTTCGATGCGGCCATTGGTGCACGAGCCCAGGAACACACGGTCCAGCTTGATGTCGGTGATCTTGGTGCCGGGTTTCAGGCCCATATACTCGAGCGCCCGCCACTTGGAGGCACGCTTGTTCTCGTCGGCGATGGCGTCGGGGTTCGGCACCGCGCCGGTGACCGAGATCACGTCCTCGGGCGAGGAGCCCCAGGA
>JAEZFJ010000068.1 GCA_023437755.1 Pseudomonadota bacterium | reverse complement strand
GGCCATGGCCCTCCACTGAAGTGGTCAGTGCGGCCGGGGTGCCCCGTCCTCGCTGTCGGACGCGCCGAGACCGTCCTTGGCCTGCTGATAGAGGTCACCGGCACGATGGGAGGCTTCCTCATAGAGCTCGGTAGCCTTCTCGCGCCCCTGCTCATAGAGGTGGCTCGCCTCTTCGCCCGCCTTGGCCTTCACGGCATCGGCGGCTTCGCCGAGCAGCTCGTCCTCCTGTCGCGTATGCGGCAAGGCGGCCCCGAGCGCAGCACCGAGCGCGAAGGCCAGGGCCCCGCCGACCAGCGGCTGGTCGCGGAACTGGTGCATCAGCGTCCGGTTCAACTGATCCACCTGTCCGGCCATGCCCCTGCCGGCCTGGCCCGCGCGCGAGCGGCCCTGAGACACGCCGTGCGCCACGCCGTCACGGGCGTCGTGCATCATCTCGCGCATGCGCTGCCAGGTGTGCGATGCCCAGCCACTGGCTTCCTCAAGCAGGTTACCCGCCTCGTCGCGGAACTGGGTGACGCGTTCGCCGGCGCCGTTGACGAAGCCCTTGTAGGTGTTGCCGGCCTCGTCGCGGAAATGCCCGGCACGGCGGCCGAAGCTGTCAGAAGCGGCGCGATACTTCTTGCCGGCGTCGTCGAGCCACTCGCTGTGATGCGTGCCGCTTTCGTCCGGCGTATGCGAAACACGCTGCAGGCTCGATCCGGAGATGGTGGCTACCGGATAGTCGTCGTATGCGTCGTATTCGCCATAGCCGCGGCTGGCATTGATGCTGTCATCCCAATCGCGGTCGGCATCACGATGGTCGCGTTGGGTATCCGTCGTGGACGCCGGCTTCGCGATCAGCCAGGCAAGGCTCACACCGAGCATGGCCACCGGCAGGGGATTGGCGGTGACCTGCCGCTGCAGGGTGCCGAGGAACTCCCCGCCACCACCTTTGGTATAGGCGAGCATTTCGTCCACCAGCTGCCCGGGTGAGAGCTTCTGCTGAATCTGGTCGATCCGGTCTTCGAGACGAGCGCGCTGTTGTTCTACTTCGCGCTGCAACTCGGCGGAATCCTTGGTGTCGCTGTCGTAGGCCATCACAGCCTCTCCTTCACGATGTCTGCGTCGCGACCGAGCGAGGTCGTCGTACGCTTGAGATTTAGGTTCTGAGCCTTGAAGGCGTTCAGGCCCTTGGAGATGAAGATCCAGGCGAGGATGCCGACGACGACGGTCACGATGCCCGCGGCAACGGCTGTGGACATCGTCGCGTCCCAGCCCATGTTGACGAAAAAGGCCGCCAGCAACGACACGATGGCGCTGAGCAGCACGCCCAAGGCTCCAAGGGCGAGCACGGCACCAATCAGCATCGACACGGCTGCCGCCATGGTCTCCGAGATCTTCTCCGAAGCCTCTGTCTTGGCGAGCTGGAGTTCCTTGCGGAACAGTCCGGAAATGTCGCCGGCAAGTCCGCTCAGCAGCTCGCCGAGCGGACGACTCTCATTAACCTGTGACATCCTGGCCTCCCGTGTAGGATTGACCCTTACGCGCGAACTCCGTGCCGTTGCCGCTCGCGCTCAGATTGGTTGGCGCAGGCTGCGTCGTGGTGGAGTTGGTGTAGCTTGTCGCCGGGCTGGGCTGCTGCCGGCGCTGCGCCGAAGCTCCGGCAAAGCGGCTTGCCACGAACCCGGCCAAGGCTGCAGCACCGAGGAAGGCCAGCGGTTGCGAACGGCCGAACTGCTGGGCCATGCCCATCAGGTCTTCCGGATTCTTGCCGTCGACATCGCGGCCGAACCGCTCGAGGCCGCTGGCAAGGTCACGGGCATAGCGGCCGATGGTCGCCTGCTCGGTGCCTTCGAGTTCATCGGCGACGCGCGAGATCGCCGAGGCGACACCGGTGATCTGGTTGGCGGCCAGGGTCTTCTGATCGTCGGCGAACGAACGGACCCTTTCGGTGGCCTGCCCGGCAACGCTGTCGATCTGGCCCTTGGCCTCGCGCTTGAGCGCATCGACATCTTCGGCGGCCCGGCGGCTCACCGCATCGAGGTCGCTGCGCAGGGCTTCCTTGGCCTCGCCCATGTCGTGCTTGGCCTTGTTCTCGACGTCCGACAAAGCTCCGTTGTCGGTCGTCCCTGGATTTTCGATAGTCATCTTTCACCTCTCCGACAGAGGGCGCTTCACAAATAGGCAGTTGCGCCAGTGAACGGAGAATGGCCGGGCTTTCGCCAAGTTCCCGCCATCTGCGCTATCGTGATGCCTTGCCGCCGTTTTTGCGGCTGCAGAGGAGACCGATCACCTCTTCGTCGCTCACCTGCCGGAAGTCGCCGTACCACTGACCGACCGCCTCGAAGCGGAAGGGCACGCTGAGGCACACCACCGTGTCGGCCAAGGCTTCGAGCCTGTTCACGGCCTCGGCTGCCCCGACCGGCACCGCCAGCACCAGCCTTGCTGCGCCCGCCTGACGCAGCCCCCTGAGCGCCGCCTCGGCGGTGGCGCCGGTGGCGAGACCGTCGTCCACGACCACCACCGTCCTGCCGCGGACGTCCAGTGGTGGATGGTCACCGGCATAGACGGCCTCGCGCCGGGCCAGTTCCGCCTGTTCGCGCCGGATTTCCGCCTCCACGTGCTCCGGAGAAGGTCGCAGCGCTTCCATCACCTCAGGGTTGAACACGGTCTGCGGGACCGCGCCGCCGACAATCGCCCCCACTGCCAGTTCCGGGTGCCCGGGCGCCCCCAGTTTGCGCACGATCAGCAGCTCGAGCGACACACCCAGGCGCTTTGCAACCTCTTGGCCTACCGGCACCCCGCCACGCGGCAGCGCCACCACCACCGGCTCGTTGAGCCGTAGGCGCGCCACTGCCTCCGCGAGCGCTCTGCCGGCGGCGCTGCGATCCGCGAACATGCTAGAGCCCGAAGGGGTAGGTTTCCGGCACGCCCTCGGGCCGGTGTGTCGGCAACGGTGTCAACGCCCGGGTCTCGCCGAACCAGACATAGGCATCGAACTGCTCCGGCAGCACTGCCTGGAAGTAGTGGCTCTGCCGTTCGGTCTCCGGCCGATAGATCACGCCGATGGCGCGCTCCAGTCGGGGTTCGGCGAGCACATCGCGGACATGTCCGGCTTGCCGCAGATCGAGCAGTGCCCGCGCATGTCCGGTGTGCCGGAACACCCGCTCGTAAGAATCCGGCCGGCTCGGCAGCACGGTCTTGACCTGCATCGGCTCGTCCCAGTCGTCGGCCGCCGCCACCGTGCCGTGGTCGGTGCCGAAGCCGATCAGCACGGCCTCGTCGCGAAAGGTCTTCCTTGCCAGTTCGCCGATGTTGAACTGGCCGCTCCAGCCCATCTCCGTCGCCGAGGCGTCGCCGATATGGGAGTTGTGCGCCCAAACCACCGCCTTGGTGAGCGGACCGCGGCGATCCATCAGGTGCATCAGCGTGTCGAACATGTGCCGGTCACGCAAATTCCAGGAATCGTTCCCCGCCCGATACATCATCCGGTAGTATTGCTCGGCCGCCCGCACGACCCGGGCGTTCTGCGCTGCGTCGAAGCCGTTCTCGTCATCCTCGAGCCCCGACTCCATCTGCCGTGCCACGATCGAAGCGAGCTGCTCCACCACTGCCGCTTCGCACGGGTCGATCTCACCGGTAATCACCGACCGGCCGTACCAGGCCGGCTCAGCCTGCCAGGGGGACAGGCACCCATAGCGGCGGCGAGCGTGGCTGGCCTCGGCCGGCTCCTCCCGGTCGAGATAGTCGAGCACCTCGCCGATCGAACTGCGCAACGAGTAGACATCCAGGCCGCGGAACTCTGCCCGCGCCGCCATCGGCCGCTCGGCATTGTAGTCATGGAGCCAATTGACGAACTCGGCTACCGCCGTGTTGCGCCACATCCAGGTGGGAAAGCGGGCAAAGGAGTCGGCGTCGTACCCGCCCGGGCCGCGCTGGCGCACATGACGATCGATGCGGTTGGCATCGGGCCAGTCCGCCTCCACCGCCACGATCGAAAAACCGTAGTGCTCGATCAGCATGCGGGTGATAGCGGTGCGCGCCAGGTAGAACTCCTGGGTGCCATGGCTGGCTTCCCCCAGCATGACCACGCGCGCAGTGGCGAACGGTTCGAAGTAGGGCCCGAACTCTAGGACGTGCCGTGGATCCGGCAAAGGCACGCAGGCGTCGCGGATGGCATGCCCAAGCTCGACGGCACTGTCCGGCTTCACCTCGACTAGGGTCATGGCGTTCTCCCGCGCAGTGACTGTCCGTCGAGGTCAACGCCTGCCGTTGGGGAGCGATCCGCTATTCACCGGAGCAATGTTTCGGCCCTATTCGCCGGTGGCCCGTAGCACGTCATGGAAGCGGACGGTTTCGATCAGGTGCCCGTTCGCGTCGCAAATCTCGATCTGCTTATGATCCAGCGGACGCCCCTGCTGGAGGTTCTCGGCCATGATCTCGCGAGCGGACTTGATGGCCTCGGCACGCGCTGCCAGAAGGGAAGGAAACTCCGTGCCTGCGGCGTCTTCAACGCTCTCATCGCCATCACGCAGGTGGAGAAAGAACAGAGGCATGACAACCGCATGACTGAACAACCTGCGCTTCAACGCGCGAGGATTGTCGCGGTTTCGCGTCTCAACGCGGCTCTTTGGAGAAGTTGAGATAAGTGGGATCGAACTCGGCCATTTCCGCCAGTTGATCCCAGTCGAGGATCCTCACCTGTTGCCCCTGCCAACTGATCACGCCGAGCTTGCGCAGCGTCTGGATCACCCGGTTGGTCTGCACCAGCGACTTGCCGAGCGCATCGCCGAAATCCTGCTGCGTCAGCGGGAAGGGGAAGCTGTGGTCCCTGGCGAGCCCCGCCATCTGGTGGCGGAGATACATCTCGCACAGCAAATGCGCCGCCTCTCCCAGCGAATCCAGCCCGCCCCGCACCCCCAGCCACTGCCGATGCATGGCCGCATCGATCAGGGTCAGCAGCCACAACAGGCGCGTCAGGTGCGGCAGGCGGGCGGTGATGTCGCGCAGCTTGCCATGCGGGAAGTTGATCACCGTGCAGTCGCTCATCGCGACGATGCTGTGGTCCATCTCGCCGATCACCAGCGAATGAAGATCCACGAAGTCGCCGCTGACATGCAGGCCGCTGATCAGCCTGTCGCCGTCACGCAACTGCGTCTGGCGAGCCGATAGCCCGCTCAGCACCAGCGTGCTGGCAGTCGGGCGTGATCCCTGGGTTACCATTTCCTGCTTGGCCGCATAATGGCGAACCTCGTTGTTGGCCGCGTCAGCAAGGGCGGAGCGCTCCTCCTCGCTCAGAACATCCAGCGACTCCAACCGGTCAAAGAGCGGCTTCAGCAGTGCCTGCTTGTCGATCGCCATATCGTGATCTCTCCTGGAGGAGGACTTCAAAGGAAGCGTTGCATGGCGAAGGGAGCGATGTCGATTGCCGTGGGCTCGCCGGTCATCGATTGCGCCAGCAATTCTCCCGTTGCCGGACCGAGCGTGAAGCCATGATGCGCATGGCCGATGCCCACAAAGAGGCCACGGTGACGCGGTGCCTCGCCGATGATCGGCATCATGTCGGGGGTGCAGGGCCGGGCGCCTTTCCATGGTGCCGGCTCCAACTGCTCACCGAGCGGAAACAACTCCCGAGCTGCCTTCTCCGCCTTGCCGAGCTGCACCGGCGTCGGCGCCGCGTCCCGCAGGGCGAACTCGGCGCCAGTGGGCAGCCGGATCCCCTTGGCCATCGGTGCCAGCACATAGCCGACCTCGGCATCGAGCACGAGGTGGTTGAGCTTGGCCTCCCCTTCGGCGCCGTAATGCATGTGGTAGCCGCGCTTGACAAAGAGCGGCAGCCGGTAGCCCAGCCGGTCGAGCACTTCCGGCGCCCACGGTCCCAGCGCCACCACCGCCTGCCGGCCGCTGTGGCGCTGGCTGTCGACGGTGGCGGTCCAGCCATCGCGATCCTGGTTCAGCCCTTCCGCCGTGCCGGCGAGGAAGGTGCCGCCGAGCCGCTGGAACAGCGCGAAATATTCCGTCACCAGCGCACCGGGGTTGCGCACCGTCCACGGATCGGTCCAGTGGATGGCGCCGGCAAGGCCGCCCTTGAGGTCGGGCTCGATGCTCTTGAGTTCGGGCCACTCCACCACCCGATGGGCGATGCCGAACCGGGTCCGATCCTCCTCCGCCTTGGCAGCTTCGGCCCTGAGGCCGTGCTCCGTGCGGAAGGCAAGCAACCATCCCCACTTGCTGACCAGGGCCTCAGCCGCCGGTCCCGCCTCGGCCATCAGGTCCGCATGGGTCAGGATCGAGCGTCCGATCAGCGGGGCGTAGCTCTCTACCACCTTGCGGTAATGGCTGGGCGAGGAGGCCCACCAATATCGCCACAGCGGCTTGGCAATGCGGGGCAGGGCCATCGGCGCGTAG
>JAEZFJ010000337.1 GCA_023437755.1 Pseudomonadota bacterium | reverse complement strand
CTCTCCCCGTAGGGGAGGATTTTGTTGCGCTCAGCCCACCTCGCATGCTGAAATCTGGGCGGTGCATCTCCGCGCCCAACTCACCGGCACCAGGGGACTGCCACCGCTTCGGGCGGTAGCGCCTCGCCGTCTCTACCCTTCTGGAGGAGCCTCCAATGGAATATCGCAAGCTCGGCAACAGTGGCGCCATCGTGACCGCCTACTGCCTCGGCACCATGACCTTCGGCAAGGAGTCCGACGAGGCCGCGTCCATCGAAATGATGGACACCTATGTTGAGGCCGGCGGCAATTTTCTCGACACCGCCGACGTCTACAGCGACGGCACGTCCGAGGAGATCGTGGGGCGCTGGCTCAAGGGCAAGAAGCTGCGCGACCTCGTCATCGCAACCAAGGGCCGGTTCCCCATGGGAGATGGTCCCAACCACCTTGGCCTGTCGCGCAAGCACCTGACCGATGCTCTGGATGCCTCGCTGCGGCGTCTCGGAGTCGAGCAGATCGACCTTTATCAGATGCACGCTTGGGACGCGCTGACGCCGCTCGAGGAGACCCTTCGCTTCCTCGACGACGCCATGCGTAACGGCAAGATTGTCTATTACGGCTTCTCGAACTTCCTCGGCTGGCACCTGACCAAGGCGGTGTGGCTGGCCAAGCTCAACCACTACCAGCCCCCGGTGACGCTGCAGCCGCAGTACAACCTCCTCGTGCGGGACATCGAGCACGAGGTGATCCCCGCCTGTCAGGATGCCGGCATCGGACTCCTGCCCTGGTCGCCGCTCGGCGGCGGCTGGCTCAGCGGCAAGTACAAGCGCGACCAGATGCCGACGGGCGCCACCCGTCTGGGGGAAGACCCCAAGCGGGGCATGGAAGCCTTCGAGGCCCGCAATGCCCAGGAACGGACCTGGCGTGTCATCAGCGCCGTGCAGGACGTTGCTGAAGCGCGCGGCATCAGCATGGCTCAGGTGGCGCTCGCCTGGACGGCGCAGAAGCCGGCGGTGACCTCGGTGATCCTGGGTGCCCGCACGGTGGAACAACTCCGGGACAATCTCGGGGCAGCCTCGGTCCGGCTGAACGAAGGCGAGATGGAAAAGCTCGAAACCGCCAGCGCGCCGCAGGTTGCCGACTATCCCTATGGCGCCGGCGGCAACCGCCAGCGGAACCGCAAGATGGAAGGCGGGCGCTAGACGCTCTCAGCTGTAGCGGAGGGCCCCCAGTTGGCCCCCGCTCCACTCGATCTGGCCGGCCAGGTCCAGCTCCAGCAGCAGCATCTGCATGGCAGAGGCGGTAAGGCCCGACTGGCGCACCAGTTCGTCCACCTCCACCGGTGTGGCGCTGAGCGTCGCAAGCAGACGGGAGCGGTCGTCGCTGCTGGGCGGCTGCAGGTCTTCGGGTCCGAATTCGGGCTCCCAGTCGCGATCGAACAGGGCCGCCGCGGCGGGATCGGCGCTACCGAGCGACTCGATGATGTCGGCTGCCGAAGTGACGAGTTTGGCCCCCTGCTGGATCAGGGCGTTGCCGCCCTCGGCGCGTGGATCGAGCGGCGAGCCGGGAACGGCGAACACGTCGCGGTTCTGCTCCAGCGCCAGCCGCGCGGTGATCAGGGAACCGGAGCGCTTGGCCGCCTCCACCACCACGACCCCGAGCGACAGACCTGAAACCAGCCGGTTACGCCTTGGGAAGTCGCGGGCCCGCGGCTCCCAGCCGAGCGGCATCTCGGTGATCAGCGCCCCGCCGCGGTCGAGGATATCGTGGGCGAGGGGGACGTTCTCGTCGGGGTAGATGCGGTCGAGCCCCCCGGCAAGCACGGCAACCGTGCCGGTGTCGAGGCTGGCCCGGTGCGCAGCTGTGTCGATGCAGCGCGCCAGCCCGGAGATCACCGTGTATCCGGCGGCGCTGAGATCCGTCGCCAGCAGGCGGGTCATCTTGATGCCGGCCGAAGACGCATTGCGGGCGCCGACAATGCCGACGGTGCGGCGCCAGTCGAGGCGATCGCCGCCCACCAGGGTGATCACCGGCGGAGCCGCGGGAATGTAGCGGAGCAGTTCGGGGTAGTCCGGCTCGGCGCTGAGCACGATCCGCGCGCCATATTTGGCTGCTCCGGCAACCTCGTCCTCGGCCGCGGCGCGGCTGGTCACGCGGACCGGCTTGCCGGCGCGGGCGCTGAGCTCCGGCAGCGCATCGAGTGCCGCCTCGGCCGAGCCGAACCGATTGACCAGCTGCCGGAAGGTGGCAGGCCCGACATTGTCGGTGCGGATCAGCCGCAGGGCAGCGATCCGCTGGTCGTTGCTCAACGCCGCGGTCGCCGCTGCCGGCTGCATCAGACGGACTTCTTCTCGCCGATCCGCGACTCGGTGCCGTCCAGCAGCCGCCGGATATTGGTGCGATGCTGGACAAACAGGATGATGGCCATCACCGCCACTGTGCCCGCGAGCCATTCGTCGACGATGACGAAGGCGAAGATCGGCGCGGTTGCGGCGGCCGTCAGCGCTGCCAGCGACGACATCTTGCGGGTGAACGCAATCAGCAGCCACACGGCACAGAAGATCAGCGCCACGGGCCACGACAGCGCCAGGAGCGAACCGATCATCACCGCGACGCCTTTGCCGCCCTTGAAGCCGAGCCAGACCGGGAAGCAGTGACCAAGGAAAGCAAATATTGCGGCGATACGCGCCGCCTCCTCGCCCCACAGCGCGCGGGCGACCAGCACCGGGACAAGCGCCTTCAGCGCATCGAGGACGAGGGTCGCGGCTGCCAGCGGGCGGTTACCGGTGCGCAGCACATTGGTGGCGCCGATATTGCCCGAGCCGATGCTGCGGATATCGCCGAGCCCGGCGACCCGGGTCAGGATCAGGCCAAAGGGGATGGAACCGCAGAGATAGGCCAGAACCGCGGCGTAGACATATTCAATCATCAAGCTGTGCCTCTCCCTCCAGGCTGTTCAGGAGTAGCGCTGCCGCTGCAATGACCGCAAGGGGTTTTCGGTGCCCGCGGCCTCCTCCTTCGACAGGCTCAGGATGAGGTCTCCGAGAACTCTGCGCTCCAGCAGACCTCATGGTGAGCCCGTCGAGGTCGCGGCCGCCGGACCCTCATGCCTCCGCGTGTCGGAACACCTCTTCCCCCGCCACAAACGTCCGCATCACCTTGCCGGCGAGGCGCGCACCCTCGAAGCTGGTGTTGCGGGAGCGGGAACGGAGGTCGGACTCGTTGACCTGCCAGGGATAGTCGAGGTCGACCAGGATCAGGTCCGCTGGTGCCCGGCGTTCGATGCGGCCACTCTCAAGTCCGAGGATAGCTGCCGGACGGCTGGTCATGGCGCGCAGCACCGTCACGAGGTCCACGTCGCCAGAATGCACAAGCCGGAGCGCCGCCGCCAGCAGCGTTTCCAGCCCGATGGCGCCGTCAGAAGCCTCCGCGAAGGGCTGGCGCTTGACCTCGGTGTCCTGGGGGTCGTGGTCGGAATGGATGGTGTCGATGGCGCCCGACTTCAGGCCCTCGATCACCGCCTGTCGATCGTCTTCCGAGCGCAGCGGGGTCGAGAGTTTGAAGTAGGTGCGGTATCGGCCGATGTCGTTCTCGTTGAGCGCCAGATTGTTGATCGACACCCCAGCGGTAACCTTGCGGTTGCGTGATTTGGCGGCGGCAACGAGCGCCACCGAGGCGGCGCAGGAGATCTGCGCAGCATGGTAGGTGGCGCCGGTGAGAGCAGCGAGCTGCAGGTCGCGGGTGAGGGGGATCGTTTCCGCCTCGCGTGGAATGCCCCGGAGCCCGAGCACGGTGGCAAAAAGCCCCTCGTTCATCACGCCGTCCCCGATTAGGCTTCGATCGGCCAGGTGGTGCACCAGCGGCAGGCCGTAATTGGCGGCATAGCTCATCGCCGTACGCAGCAGCGCATTGGACTGTACCGAATTGCGGCCGTCGGTGAGGCAGACAGCGCCGGCTTCCTTGAGCAGGCCGAACTCGGTGATCTCCTTGCCTTCAAGGGCGCGGGTGATGGCGGCGGAAGGCAGGACATTGACCTTGCTGGTCGCTTTGGCCCGACGAACCAGGAAGTCCACCAGCGCTCCGTCGTCCACCGCAGGCGTGGTATCCGGCATCATCACAAAGCTGGTGACGCCACCGGCGGCCGCAGCGTCGCCGGCCGACTGCAGCGTCTCGCGGTACTCCTTGCCCGGCTCTCCGGTGAAGACGCGCATGTCGATCAATCCCGGTGCGAGCACCAGGCCGCGGGCGTTGACCACCTCGGCAC
>JAEZFJ010000247.1 GCA_023437755.1 Pseudomonadota bacterium | reverse complement strand
CGTGCGTGGTGGGCGATGTCATCGAACAGGCTGGCGAATTCTGCAAAGACGCTGCGGTCCGCTTCCTGCCAACTGATCTCCTCCAGTTCGGCCAGCAAGTCCACGAGGGCTGCAATGGCGGCACGATGCTGCCGTGACGAGAGCAGGTGACGCCGCGTTTCGCGCTGCTGCTCCATCTCCACGAAGCGCCCCAGGGCATCGTTCACCCGCTGGCGGCAGTCACAATCAAGCGCCACCGAGCCGATGATGGAGCGAATGCGTCCGACCAGTGCCTCGGAAGGTGCACGGCGGAAAAGCCCGTGCTGGTTCATGCCGCCACCCACTCCATGCCGGCAACGCCATGCAGGAAGCCGTTGGAGTAGGGCGATGCAGCATATACGCCTCGCAGTGCCGACAGGCCTTCGTCGGCTGTCCTGCGACGGTCGCGCACGCCCGCGTAAATGGCTGCGACGGCCGTCATGTCGCAATCCTGTGGTGACAGACGCAGATGGGTGATGCCCATCTCGGATAATGCCGGCAGGTCGGCGAGCAGGACTTGGCAATGACGGGACATCGTCTGAACGCCGTTGACTGTCAGGAAGGGTTGCCCATCCAGGGTATCGACATCCAGTCCATCCGGTTCCTCGCCGCAGACGAACTGGCAGTTGTCCTTGGTGTAACCTTTGGCCCGCGCATGGGCGCAGCGGGCCGAAATGGCCAGGGGCAGCCTGCCGAAGGCAAAGACCTCGTACTCGATATCGGGTGCTCCGGCGATGATCGCCGCGATCGAAGTGGCCGGCAGTTCCGCACCAAGGCAGATGCGGGTCGCACCGCGCCTGGCCAGCAGCTTCGCGGTTGCAGCGTTGTAGACGTTTACAAATGGACCGACGAGATGCGGCTTGCCCGTCAACAGGCGCAGCGCCGAAAGATCATTGGCCTCTGCCAGAGCGGCTTCCGTCGCGAGGCGCCTGGTCTGTGCGGCTTCGCGCTCCTGAGTGACCAGCGCCAGGGAGGCCAGCGCGACCGACTTGCCGGCGGCCGCCAGGCGATCCACCACTTGCGGTAGGTGCGGCTGGATGAAGTGGCTGCGCTTGGAGCAGACCACCTCGCCCAGCGTCACGGCATCGACATGCTCGCAGTCGGCGAGCCGATAGTAGAAGTCGCGCCATTTCTCGCCGGACCAGAGATAGGGGACGGGTCCCATGGTGATCTTGAGGGCATTGGTCATCGTCATGGTCACCGCCACTTCTTTTCGTATGCGCCGGAGGTGGTGCGCTGACCCTCGCTCAGCCGGTGCAGATGCGCCAGCTTGCGGGCGCGCTGCTCTTTCGGCGCGTCTAGCGCCGCCCGTAGGCTGGACACGACTTCGGCGACATAGGCCTTGCCACGCTGCCGGCCTTCAATCTTGAGGGCCGTGACGCCCGCATCGCGAAGCGCGTCGAGATGGTCCATGACGTCGAGGCTGACCGGGTCCTCGAAGGCATAACCTTCATCTTCGGCAATGTGGAAGCGTCCCTTGCACAGGGTCGGGTAGCCGGCCGGTTCGCTCGAGCCGAAGCGGTTGATGGTGAAGCCGCCCAGTTCGGAGACCATCTCCTCGCCGTCTTCACGATAGCGCACATGGCTCGCGGGCGAGCACACGCCGTGCATGTTGGGAGACTGGCCGGTGACATAGGAGGAAAGCGAGCAGCGTCCCTCGGCCATGACGCAGAGCCCGCCGAAAGCGAAGACTTCGAGTTCGCAGTCGACTTGCTGGGCGAGCCTGGCGATCTCGGCGATGGTGAGCACCCGGGGCAGCACCAGGCGCTTGGCCCCGAAGCTCTCCACCAGCAGGCTCACCGCGTCGACATTGGAGGCGGAGGCCTGCACGGTGACGTGCAGGCGCTGCTCGGGATAGGTGTTCGCGACATAGTCCATCAGGGCCATGTCGGCCAGGATCACCGCATCGGCTCCGGCGGCGACGGCGTCGTCGGCGGCGCGGTACCAGAGGTCTTCATTGCCGGCGTGCATGAAGGTGTTGAGGGCGACATAGGTCTGCACCCCCCGCGAATGTCCATGGGCCACCGCCTGACGCAGTTCCCCGCGTGTGAAGTTGAGACCGGGGAAATTGCGGGCGTTGGTTTCGTCGCGAAAGCCGCAATAGACGGCATCGGCACCGGCCTCGACGGCTTCGCGATAGGCGGCAGGTGTTCCTGCGGGGCAGATCAGTTCCATGAGGTCAGACCGCTCCACTGAGGGCCCGGCGGCGCACCAGTTCGGCCGCCCGCTTGACTGGTCCGGCCAGCGGCCCGGCCATGCCGGCAAGATCGGAGGGGAGGTCGAAGCTGCAATCGTCGAGCGCATTGCGCAGGGCCAGCATGGCCTCCATGTCGCCGGTTACCGTCAGGCTGCGCGAGAAGAATACGGCATCGCCGTCGATGCGCCCTTCGAGCAGCGCGAGCAGCGTCAGCATCGGTCCGGCGACGGTCGCATCGCTGCGCGGCACCTTGCCCTTGCGGAAGGTGCGGAGCGACGTGCTCGCTGGGTGGATGAAAAAAACCAGGTCCAGATCGGTCGGCGCGAAGCAGAAGCGCTTGTTGGCCTCGTTGCCAAGCCGGTCGAACAGGTCAGGGTGTTGCCGCATGACCCTACGATAGACCTGGCTGACGAGACGCTGCACCACGGCAACGGGCAGGCGGTCTATGAAGAGAGTCAGCGGATGCGGCAGCAGCATCATCGGCTCCAGTTGGTTGACGCACGGGGCAGGGTAGCGAGCGCCGGTGGCCGGAACTTTGATGCAGCGCAAGGAAGAACCGGATCGGGGCTGGCAAGTGTCGGCTATGTCTGCCCCGCTTCTCCCCCGCCCGCGCCATCGCATCGCCACCAGCCTCCCCGACTTCATGCAGGTGCTGGAGGAGCGGGGGCTGCTGCGCCGGATTACCCGCCCGATCAGCACCGTGCATGAACTCACCGAAGTCCACCGGCGGGTGCTGGAGAAGGACGGACCGGCCCTCTTGATCGAGCACCCGCTGCAGACCGATGGCAAGCCAGCTGGCATGCCGATGCTGGTCAACCTGTTCGGCACGACGGAGCGCATCGCTCTTGGGCTTGGACTTGATGCCGGAGACCTGTCCAGACTGGGGAAGGGACTGGCGCAGCTGCGGTCTCCGCAGGCGCCGCGAGACCTTCGGGCGGCGTGGAGCCAACGGGACTTGCTTCGCTCGGCCCTCCGACTGCGCGATCGTTCCGTGAGCGCTCCCCCCTGCCAGGAGGTTGTCTGGCGCGGGAGCGAGGTCGACCTCGGGCGCCTGCCGATCCAGACCTGCTGGCCCGGGGAGCCGGCGCCGCTGATCACCTGGCCCCTGGTGATCACGCGTGCCCCCGACGATCCGGGCGACATCAATGTGGGCGTGTACCGGATGCAGGTGATCGGGCCCGATCGGTGCCTCATCCGCTGGCTGCCAAGCCGTGGCGGGGCGCGCCACCACCGGCTTTGGCAGCAGAAGGGGCTGGACATGCCAGTGGCCGTGGCCATCGGTGCTGACCCGACTACCTTGCTCGCCGCTGTGATGCCGCTGCCGGACGGGCTCAACGAAATGTCCTTCGCCGGCGTGCTGCGCCGGTGCCGGAGCAGGGTGTCACGCGCAGTCACCGTCGGTCTGCCGGTGCCTGCCGATGCTGAGATCGTGCTTGAGGGCACGGTCAGCGCCACCGACAAGCTGCCCGAAGGGCCATTCGGCGACCATACCGGCTACTACAACTCGGTCGAGCCGTTTCCGGTGGTCACCCTGAGCGCCATCACCATGCGGCGTTCTCCCATATACCTGTCCACCTACACGGGGCGTCCTCCCGACGAACCTTCTCGTCTCGGTGCGGCGATGACGCCGCTGTTTGTTCCCCTGGCCAGGCAGCAGTTCCCGGAGATCCACGATTTGTGGCTGCCGCCGGAGGCCTGCTCCTATCGCGCCATGGTGGTGGCCATAGACAAGCGCTATCCCGGACAGGCGCGGCGGGTGATGATGGGCCTGTGGTCGATGCTGCCGCAGTTCAGCATGACCAAGCTGGTCATCGCCGTTGATCCCGATATCGACGTCCGCAACTGGGCGGACGTGATGTGGGCCTTATCCACCCGCTTCGATGCGCCGCGAGACCTGGTGGTGATCCCGGATACGCCAATCGACTATTTGGACTTCGCCTCCGCCCAGCCGGGGCTGGGCGGCAAGCTCGGCTTGGACGCAACCAACAAGATCGAGCCCGAAACGTCACGGGAATGGGGCCGGCCATTGGTCATGTCTTCCGAGATCACCGGGCGGGTCGACACGCTTTGGCACGAGTTGGGGTTGCCGACATGAGCGGCGCGCTCCGAATCGTCCTGGCGGTGACCGGGGCGTCGGGTGCGGCCCTCGGCATCCGCATCGCCGAACGCCTGTCTTGCCGAACGGATGTGGAGACCGATTTCGTGGTCTCCGCGGCTGCCGAGCGAACTTTGGCTCAGGAGGTGGGCGAAGATGCACCAGAGCGCCTTCGTGAACTGGCCACCCGCGTCCATCCTGCATCCAACATAGGGGCGAGTATTGCCAGTGGGTCATGCCGCACCAAGGGAATGATCGTGGCTCCGTGTTCAATGCGAACCCTGGGGGCCATCGCGGCAGGGATCACCGATAACCTCGTGACGCGGGCAGCAGATGTGCATCTGAAGGAGAGGCGACGTCTGATCCTGCTGACGCGGGAGACTCCACTCCATCTCGGGCATCTGCGAAACATGCTGGCAGCGACTGAAATGGGTGCCATCGTCATGCCCCCAGTGCCGGCCTTCTACCACCGGCCGCAGAGTATCGCCGAGATCGTCGATCACCTTGCCGCGCGAGCCATCGACCTTCTCGACCTGCCGGGGGAAGCGGAAGCAAAGCCGTGGCGCGGGGAAGGGTGATACGTTGATCCCGATCGGCCGCGGCGCCGGAGCCCTTCTGACCTTGTCCACGTTGCTCGCCAGATATCGGAGGATCTCATGACCGACGCGCTTGAACTTGATGTCCGCCCCATTTTGCGAAATGGCGGCGAACCATTCGGCGCCATCATGGAAGCGGTCGGTACGTTGGCACCCGGGCAGCAGCTCAGGCTGATCGTCAGCTTCCGGCCTGAACCTCTCTTCCGGGTTATGGCGGCTAAGGGCTTTGGCTACCAGGCTACGGCGATAGACCAAGGAAACTGGGAAGTTGTGTTCACGCCGCTGCCCGTGTCAGGAAGCGGCAGTGGCTCGCACGCGCATGATCCGGATAGTTGGCCCGATCCTAGCAGATATCTCGACTGCACCGAGCTGGGCATTTCCGATTGTTCAGTTCGTGTTCTGACTCGCCTGGAGGCAATGGCCGAGGGAGAGGTGGTATTCGTGCTGCTGGGACAAGAACCAGTGTCTCTTTATCCGGAGCTGCAAGCCAAGGGGCATGCCTGGGTAGGCAACTTCGACGCTGAAGGGGCGACCTACAGGCTGATGGTCAGGGCTGGTCCAGCCATGACCACGAGGCATGATTAGCCTCGTTCTGGCCAAGGGGCGGTTGTTGACCCTGAGTTCGGCTATCACGTCCCCGATGTCATACGACCACGTGCCCTTGTCGCGGCGCGATCTGCCGCCACTAAGGTGTCGTGCGTCCTGTTTGGCGGGGAAAGTGCCGGACTGGTCGAAACGCGCCAAGCTGCTCCTCAAGAAGCTGCACCGGCTGCTGCTGCTCGGCGACAGCGAGGTGCCGGGGCCTATTTTGACCCGCTGAGCCGCAGGATCTCCTCGATCAGTGCGGCCAAATTCTTGCCGTGCTCGCGCGACGCGTCCTCCAGCGTGTGAAACGGCCCGATCGGGCACCCCGGGCATTTAAGTCCGTTGCGGATGAACAGCGGCACCGTGGCCGGCCAACGGTCCATGATCTCCTTCACGCTCATCTCTTCCAAGTGATTGCGGCGCATGGCTCCACCTCCGAAAAGGAGACTTGCCGCAAGGTCGGCGGTCGCTCTTTGCTGAAGCGCAAGCTGTGGGGAGCGTGATCAAGAACAGGGCGGGCCAGATGAGGCTGCCCGGCACCGTCAGCAGCCGTCCGAGTAGTGAACAAGGGGTGCGTGTTCCGGTGACCTGTTTCGTGTCTCTGCGGGCATGATCTGCGACGTCCCCTTGAAGCGAGTTGCTAGCACTCGCCGAGGGGCTGAGCCACTGTGGCCGGTTCAGCGCAACTGTTGGAGAAGCTGCCCTATCCGTGCTCTCGGCTTGAAAGCGAACTCAGAGGACCATCCAACCAACCGCAACAAGGGCCAGCACCAGTGCCAGTATGCTCGGCACCAACACTGCCGCCCCGGAGACAATGGCGAGAATAGCCGACAATCTGGACCTTCCCCGCGGGACCTGTAGCATCGCACGCCCTTTCCATTTTATTTGCCGCAGGCCATTGCTGCGTCACAGTCTTGCAGCCTCGAGCAATCTTCGAACGCTTCGCTGATCACTCGTCGTCGTCGAGGATACGTTCTGCCGCTCCCTGCAAATCATCATACTGACCCGTCTGCATACTCCACAGGAATGCGCCGAGGCCTACCAGGCCAAGCCCGAAGGCAACAGGGATGAGGACGATCAGCACGTTCATGGCTGGACATTAGCCGTGGTGTTGCCTGGCGCAGGTGCCATCTTAGGAAGTCCCCGCAGACGAAATGCGTTCCCCACCACAATCACAGACGATAGGGACATGGCAACGGCTGCGACCAATGGCGTGGCGTAGCCAAGGATCGCTATTGGGACCGCGATGGCGTTGTAGACAACCGCCAGGGCCAGGTTCTGCCGGATAAGCCGACGTGCGTTGCCGGCAACGGCAATGGTATGTGGCACCGCGGCCAAGCTGTCGTTGAGGAACACGAAGTCGGCGGCGCTGCGTCCAACATCGGCAGCGCTCGACGGCGCCATCGACGCATCTGCGCCCGCAAGGGCGGGCGCGTCATTAAGGCCATCGCCGACCATCAGCACGCAGTGGCCCTTTGCCTGCAGCGTCTGAACCAGGTGAAGCTTTCCGGATGGCAGGACGTCACCGCGCCACTCATCGGCGCCGATCTCGTCCGCAACCCGCTGGACCACGGCGGCCTCATCCCCTGAAACGAGGATGATCCTCAACTGGCGCTGGCGAAGGGCGGCCACGGACTCGTGTACGTTTGACCGCAGCCGATCCTCGAAGCGGAATGCGGCCAGCAGTTCACCGTTGCGCGACAACACTGTCCCTCGAGTATTGCCGGGCAAGTCGAGTGCCCAATCGGCCCTGCCAAGCCGATAGGTGTCTGTTCCCAAGCGGCCTTCCACACCCATACCCGCGGTCTCCTGAATAACCGTCCAGGCAAAGTTTCCACTGGAATCGGCACTCTCGGCCAAGGCCGTCGATAGGGGGTGCCGTGAGTTCGCCGCCAATCCCGCAGCGAGGGCGAGCGTGCGCGGCTCGATCTCGTCACTGTTGACCAGACGGGGTAGACCTATTGTGACGGTGCCAGTCTTGTCCAGGAGCACAGTATCGACCGTGGCGATACGTTCGAGTCCTTCTCCATCCTTGGTCAGGATCGACCGTTCGAACAATCGTCGGGCCGCCACGACCTGCACGATGGGCACCGCCAGGCCGAGCGCGCACGGACAGGTGATGATCAGGACGCTTATCGCCACGGTTAGCGAGTGGTGCCAGTCGCCCGAAAGCAAGATCCAGCCGATGAAAGTCAGCAAAGCAGTCAGATGGACCACTGGGGAGTACAACTGAGCAGCCCGATCTGCGATGCGGCGATAGCCGGCCTGCCCCCCCTCGGCGACCTCCATCAGGCGGACCATCTCAGCCAGGAAGGAGTCCGCCGCCGCGGCAGTAGCGCGCATCTGCAGTGGCCCGGTCAGGTTGAGCGTGCCGGCACGCAGCGTGGTGCCCACCTGCGCGAGCTGTGGCATGGATTCGCCGGACACCATGGCGACATCGACGTCCGAGACGCCTCGTTCCACGACCCCGTCGACCGGCACCCGGTCCCCCGCCACCAGCAGGATTTGGTGTCCAGCGCCAATATCGGCGACCGGCACGTACCGGCGAGAACCATCGGCTTGCAGGACGTTGGCGCCGCGTGGGGCCAGTCTCACCAGCCCACGGACGGCGGTGCGGGCCCGCTCCCGCATCATGTGATCGAGGACGCGCCCGATCAGGAGAAAGAAGAGCAGCGTGACCGAGGCGTCGAAATAGGCATGATGACGCGCCGTCGCTGTCTCAAAGAGGCTGAGAAGAAAGGCGAGAGTAATCCCGATCGAGATCGGTACGTCCATGTTCGTGCGGCCGTGGCGCAAGGCCTTCCAGGCCGAGACATAGAACACTCTCCCGGAATAAAGCAGGGTGGGTAAGGCGATCAGAGCCGAGAGCCAATGGAAAAACTGGCGAGCGTCGCCGGTGGCGCCCGACCATACCGAAACGGACAACAGCATGATGTTGCTGGCCGCGAAGCCCGCGACCGCTAGCGCACGGATCAGCCTACCGAGTTCGGTATCCTTCTCCTCGGGCAGGTCACCGCAGTAGTTGGCAGGGTAGCCGATCCGATCCAGCGTGCGGCGCAACGGAGGAGGAGACTCTCTCCCCCGCCATTCCACGGCGACCCGGCGGGTGGAGAGGTTGACGCGCGCGTGTTCAACGCCCGGCAGAGCTCCCAAGGCTTTTTCGACGCGGCGCATGCAGGCGCCGCAATGGATGTCGGGGACGGACAATTCGGTGCGGAACACTCCGCCCTTCAAATGGCGGCTGGCCAGCAGCAGTTCATCGGTTCCGGAAGAGCTGTCAATGCTTGCAGCTGCGGCGGTCATGGTCGCTGGTCACCGGATAGCCTTGTAAGCATGCCAGGTGGCGTGGCCGAGCAGCGGGAACACCACGATCATGCCCACCAGGAACGTGGCGAGTGAAAGCGCCACCAGGATCATGACCACCGCTCCCCACGCGATCATCACTCCCAGGTTGTTCCAGACCAGCGCGAAGCTGGTACCCATGGCGGTGAAGGCATCAGTGCGCTCGTTGAGGAGCATGGGTATCGAAAAGACGCTGATGGCGAAGGCGAGCGAAGCGAAGAGTCCGCCCACGATCGTGCCGGTCACCAGCAGCCCCCAGCCCAGGGGTGTCGTGACCAGCAGGATCAACATCTGGTCGAAGCCAGGGAACGCGCGGTAACCGAAGAATAGTGCGTAAAGCAGCACTGCGGCCCGCATCCAGACCAGCATCAGCAGCATCAGCAGCAGACCCGCGAAGACGATCTGTGCTCCGGAGCCGGTCTTGGCTACCAGCATGCGACCGAAGCGGGCCGGCTCGTCCGCTTGCAACATGCGGCTTTTTTCATACAGTCCGACGGCAACAACCGGGGCGACAATCATGAATCCGGAGAGCGCCGGGAACAACACGTAATCCCAGGAGAAGGCAAACATCGCATAGATGAGCCCCGCAGAAACTGCCGCCACCAGGACGCCATAGACCAAGCTCGGGAGTGGATAACGCCACAGGTCGCGCCAGCCGGCGCCCAGCCAGGAGAATACGGTGGAGACCGGCAGGTGCCGCTGCTTGGTGCGGTCGCGGGTCTCTTCGACAGTGGAGGTCTCCGACAGAAGCCCGTATTCGTTTGCGTCGCTCATCGTGTTCTCCACAATCCGTCAGCAGGAGGACTTGGCGGCGCTGAACTGCCCCGGTGCCCCTTGGCCCGCTTTTGCATGTGCGATGCAATCGGGCTGCGACTGTATCGCGACGTAGAGCAGATGCGCGTTAGCGGCTAGGAAGATGCCCACAATCGCCACGGTGATCGCGGCGCCGATCACCACGCGACGCCAGGAGCCACTCACCGGCTGCGCTTCTGCCGTCATGGCGTTTTCATCCCCAGGTCATAGACATAGAGTGCCAGCGTCTTGATCTCGGTGGTGGTCAGCCGCTCATCCCAGGTTGGCATGTGACCGACGCGGCCGCCATGTACGGAAGCAATAATGTTATCGAGCGTGCCACCGTAGATCCATGCACTGTCCGTCAGATTGGGCGCGCCGATATCCCTGCTGCCCAGTCCGTCTTCACCATGACAACCTGAGCAGTTGTCAATGAACAACTGCTGGCCAGCCGCGATCATGTCGACATTTTCTGCTGTCGAGTACTCCGGATGGCTCAGGGAATATACGTATTGAGCCACCTGGCGCACCTCGGGGCGGCCCAACATAGCGTCCCGCCCGAAGGCGGGCATCTGCGATATACGGGTTTCGTCGTGGCGAGCGTTGATGCCCACGCGCAGCGTTTCCGCTATGGCTTCCGGGCTGCCATCGCCCCACAGCCAGTCTCCGTCGGTGAGATCGGGGTAGTTGCTGCGACCGGTGCCATTCATCCCGTGGCATGCGGCGCAGTTGTCACCGAAGAGCTGCCGACCGCTCAGCTCGACATTGGTCATAAGTGCTTCGTCCGCCTGAATCTCATCGTAGGACAGGGCGGCAATCTGCGATGTCCATGGTTCGCGCGCCGCTTGGTTCGATAGGATCGCCTGCTCGACAGTATCACGTTGGTCGATACCCAAAATTCCCTTGGTATAACTCCAGCCCAGCGGAAAAGCCGGCATCAGCACCCACCAGATCACGGCGAACAAATGAGTGACGAAGATGAACCACAGGATGCCGCGTGGCACCGGAGTATCCAGCTCCTTGATGCCGTTCCACTCGTGTCCGGTGGTCTCTTCACCGGTGACAGGATCGCCCTCACCCTTGCTCACGGGCGGTCCTCCACGCGCAATACGGATGCCTAGGCGCGGTCAAACTTCTTCCGGTTCTTTGGCCAGAACGTGTAGACCAGTACAACGGCGGTCATGGCCAGCAGGTAGAACAGGCCCCAGCTCTTGGCAAAAGCGGACAGTGTCTCGTAGTCGAAGGACATGGCTTCACTCCTCCGCCTGATCCAGCCCGGCTCCGGCCGCGGGCGGATCGGCAGGCAGCTCCGGCGCCGCCGTATCGAGATATGCGGCGTCGGTGAGTTGCCCCAGCACCTGCAAATACGCGATCAGGGCGTCCAATTCGGTGACGCTGGTGGTTACGCCATCGAAGGCGCTGATCTGGGTAGCTTCGCCGTAACGGTCCGCCACCGCATACGCGTTGTCGGAGTCCGGTGTAGCCTGGCCAATCGCATCGCGGCCGGCGTTGGCGATCATGTCCTCTGTGTAGGGGACGCCCAGTGCCTGCTGCGTCGCGAGGTGCTGTGAAAGGGTGGAGACGTCGAGCAGCGTACGGGCCAGCCAGGGATATGCCGGCATGTTCGATTCAGGGACGACATCTCGCGGATTGGTCATATGCGCAGCGTGCCAGACGTCCGAGTACTTGCCACCGATGCGTGCAAGATCGGGACCGGTACGCTTTGAGCCCCACAGCATGGGGCGGTCATATTGCGACTCCACCGCCAGTGAATACGGGCCATACCGATCCACCTCGTCGGCCAGGGTGCGGATCATCTGGGAGTGGCAGGCATAGCAGCCCTCACGCACATAGATGTTGCGTCCGGCCAACTCCAGAGGGGTGTAGACCCGCATGTCGGCGACGTCCTCGACCGTTTCATCAATAGTGAAGAGCGGCGCGATCTCCACAAGGCCGCCAACGCTCGCGGCGGCAATGATGAGCAGGACAAAGCCGATCGCGTTCCGCTCTACCTTCCGGTGAAAAAACTCGCGCATGACTACTCCGCAGGCGTGATTGCCGGAGCCAGTTCACCACTGGACCCTTCTTGAACGGGGACACCGCGCCGCGCAGTCATCCAGATATTGTAGGCGCCGACAATGGCACCGAGCAGGAAGCAGGCGCCGCCGATCGTCCGGGCGATGTAGTACGGATACATGGTCACCAGAGTGTCTACGAAGGAGTACGCCAAGGTGTCGCTTTCGGTGTACGTCCGCCACATCAGGCCCTGAATGATGCCCGAGTTCCACATGGCAAAGACGTAGATCAGCGTTCCCGCCAGTGCGAGCCAGAAGTGGACCTCGACCAAGCCGTTCGAGTACATGCGCTCGCGCTTCCACAACGATGGCACCAGCGTGTAGAGGGAGCCGAAGGTGATGAGCGCGACCCAGCCCAGGGCACCCGCGTGCTCGTGACCCACGGTCCAGTCAGTTTAGTGCGACAGCGAATTCACGGCCCGTACAGCCATGAATGAGCCTTCAAAGGTCGACAGGCCATAGAAAACCGCTGCAACGACCATGAAACGAAGAGTCGCATCGTCGCGAACCTTGTGCCATGCGCCTCGCAGCGTCATCAGTGCGT